>JABGUO010000188.1 GCA_018646565.1 Opitutia bacterium
GGCCATAAGAAGCATCCGGTAGTCAGCTTGACCAGTCATGATTGGATTGGAGGCCCCACACCGTGGAATCAGGGCCACAATCGGAGTAAGTATCCTTTGAAGAAGGGAAGGAGTGCGAAGCATGAAGGGCATTGGGCATTGAAGGTACTGAAGACAGGAACTTATCAGATCGAAGTCATGCGGTGGCCAGCGGAGTCGGGTAAAGCGATTAATGAGGAACTGGTTGCGGGAGCGGATGTGCCCGGAGCAAGCAAGGCTTTTCGGGCGCAGGTTGGGCAGTCTATAGGTGCAAAATCTGTAACCCTTCGCCTGAACGGAAAGGATTTACAGAAGAAACCAGTAATTAAGGGAGCCAAAAAGGTGGTTTTTGAAGCAAAGTTGACTAAGGGGAAGCATGAGTTAGCTCCTTTTTTCAGCGTGCCTGAGGGCGAACTTGGATGCTACTATGCTGTGATTACCAGTATGTGATTTTATGAGAGCCCATACTTTTCTTATTACCTTACTTGTTTCTGCAGTAGGGCTCTTATCCAAAACAAATGTAGTAGTTTTTTTGACTGATGATCAGGGGTGGGGAGATTTAAGTCTAAATGGAAATACCAATCTTTCGACGCCCAATATCGACTCTTTGGCCAAGGAGGGAGCGTCGTTTGACCGCTTTTATGTCTGCCCGGTTTGTTCGCCTACGCGGGCCGAATTCCTGACCGGTCGGCATCATGTGCGTAGCGGGGTATACAGTACATCCGCAGGGGGCGAGCGGATGGATTTGGATGAGAGCACCATTGCCGACCTGTTCCAGCAGGAAGGGTATGCCACGGGGGCATTTGGGAAGTGGCATAATGGAATGCAGTATCCCTACCATCCACTAGGTCGCGGATTTGATTACTTTTACGGATTTTGTTCCGGGCACTGGGGGCATTACTACGATGCCCTGATGGAAAGAAATGGAGAACTGGTACAGGGAAAAGGCTTTTGTGTAGACGATTTTACCACCGAGGCAATGAGCTTCATTGAGCGTTCTGTAAAGAAGGATAAACCATTTTTTGCTTATGTTCCTTATAATACCCCGCATAGTCCCATGCAGGTACCGGATCGATGGTGGAATAAATTCAAGGATATGAATTTAGAAGACATGATGCGGAACCGAAATCCAAACAAGGAGGACCGTTTGCATCTTCTCGCAGCTCTGGCTATGTGTGAAAATATCGACTGGAATGTCGGTCGTTTACTGAAAAAACTGGATCAGTTACATGTCACTGATGACACCATCGTTGTCTTTTTTCACGATAATGGACCTAATGGAACGCGTTGGAATGGAGACATGGAGGGAAGAAAAGGATCCACTGAGGAAGGCGGGACCCGTTCTCCGCTTTTGATTAAATGGCCTAAAGGAATTAAGGCGGGCACAGAAGTGATGCCAATTACCTCGGTTCGAGATTTACTGCCCACTCTCTGTGAACTGGCTGGGGTAAAGCAGAGACCATTGAAGGTAATTGATGGTCAGAGCTTGAAACCTCTTTTATCCGGAAATACAAAAGGATGGAAAACGAGAACGCTTGTTTCTACCTGGAAGGGAAAACTCGGAGTGCGTGATCAGCGCTTTCGATTGGGGTACAAGGGAAAGCTTTTTGACATGCAGAAGGATCCCGGGCAGCGGGTGGATGTGAGCAAACAATTTCCCAAGGTAACCGAGCGATTGAACCAAAGAAAGGAATCGTTCCAGAAAAAGGTGTTGGAACAAATCGGCCCAGATGAGCGCCCCTTTGTGATTGGGCATCCTGCAGTTTCCTGGACCCAAATTCCTGCCCGGGACGGAACCGCCCATGGAGGCATTAAGAGATCGAATCAATTTCCGAACTGCAGTTATTTTACGAACTGGACGAGTAAAGAGGATTTCATCACCTGGGATGTGGAGGTGGGGAAATCCGGAAAATATGAAGTGGAATTATGGTACGCTTGTCGTGAAGAGGACCTTGGTGCAGAAATTGAGCTTTCTTTCAGTGGTAATTCTTTGGTCACCACAATTTCGACACCGAATGATCCTCCTTTAGTTGGTAAACAAGAAGATCGTGCCCCCAGGATGGAATCCTATGTTAAGGACTTTAAGCCCATGAAAATGGGTGTAATCGAATTCAAAGAGGGGAAAGGAATATTAAAATTACAAGCGACCCAGATACCAAAGTCACAAGCGATGGAATTTCGACTTCTACAGATTACTCGAATGAAGGAAAAGGGAACAGACTAATTGTGACTCCCAATGATCCTCTCATAGTGGGCAAACATGAAGTTCGTGCCCAAAGAATGGAATCCTATGTTAAGGACTTTAAACCCATGAAAATGGCTGTATTGAGCTTACAAGGGGAAAAGGGAAATTGAAGTTACAAGCGACTCAGATACCAAAGTCACGAGCGATGGAATTTCGACTACTACAGATTACTCGAATGAAGGAAAAGGGAACAGACTAAGCCGCTTCCTTTTGATTCTCCTGCCAATTGAGAGATTGAAGTTGTCTCTTCAGTTGGCGAAATCCAATCATTTTGTTGGAATCTTCATCCCAAAGTCGGTAATTGATACTCTTCAAACTAGTCAAGATGTTCATTGGTGGAACGCTTTCAAAAAACGGATCTGAGCAATGACATCTTTCCAAGTTATAATTGGGAATCATTGGATTGAGGTGGTGAACATGGTGAAATCCAATATTTCCTGAAAACCACTGAAGTATCTTGGGAAGTTTGTAGAATGAACTACCTTCCATTGCTGCAGTGGTAAAGTCCCATTCATCTCCCTGTACCCAATAGGCATCCTCAAATTGATGCTGTACATAGAAAAGCCAAAC
>JABGUO010000189.1 GCA_018646565.1 Opitutia bacterium
GATCATTGTGTGAAAATGATTAATAAAATCGGTTCCGACCATTTTAAATTACTCTTTGATGTCTACCATGTTCAGGTAATGAACGGGGATGTAATCCGACGTATTAACCAATACAAGGAGGTAATCGGACATTACCACACAGCGGGCAATCCCGGCCGGGCGGAACTGGATGACAAACAGGAAATCAATTATCCTGGGGTGATGAATGCGATCGTAAATACCGGGTACGATGGGTATGTGGCCCAAGAATTTATCCCGACCTGGAAAGACAAGGCTCTTGCCCTAAGGCATGCCGCAGAAGTCTGTGATGTTTAAAATGTATTAAAGTTTGAGAGCCTGGATTAAATAGATAGGATATTGTTTCGTTTCTATTGTTTTTTCCTGAATCCAATAACAATGTCCAATCCCAAAAATTTACAAAAATACTGGCTCCGCTCGGTTTGTTTGAGTGTGGTGATTATCTTGGTAGTGGGCGGGATTACCCGGCTGACTGGTTCCGGGCTCTCCATGGTGGACTGGCGGCCAATCGCGGGAATTCTTCCCCCGATCACCGATGCTCAGTGGGATGATGTATTCGGGATGTACCAAGCCTCTCCCGAATATCAGAAGGTGAATAAGGGGATGAGTCTGGATGAATTTAAATTCATTTTCTTCTGGGAATATCTGCACCGGATACTGGGGCGGATTGTGGGGCTGCTCTGCTTGGTTCCATTCCTCTGGTTTTTACTTCGTGGAAAACTGAGCGGTGAAATGAAGGTGAAGGGGTTATGCCTTCATATTTTGGTGATTACCCAGGGATTGATGGGGTGGTATATGGGGAAGAGTGGACTGGTAAATGTTCCGGAGGTCAGTCATTACCGCTTAGCGGCACATCTCAGTTTGGCTTTTTCCGTTTTTGGATTGGCTTGGTGGATGTTGCTCGATTTGGATAAAGAACAGGATTCCCCAAGCGACCACAATGCGGTTTCCTATCGCCCTTGGGCAATCGGGTTTCTGCTCCTGCTCTGTGCCCAAATTGCCTATGGTGCATTTGTATCCGGGATGAAGGCAGGGTATGGATTTAATACCTTTCCTATGATGGGAGACGAGTGGAAACCGGATGGTCTGTTTGGCTTGTCCCCGTATTGGAAAAATTTTGTGGAGGATAAATTTTCCGTTCAATTCATACACCGTTGGATGGGGACGATTTTGACCCTCGGTCTACTCGGTATGGGCTGGAAGGCTTACCGGAGTGGTTTGTTATCAATTTTGCAGACGCGAAGAATGAAATGGGTAATTGGGCTGGTAAGCGTTCAGTTTCTCCTTGGAGTTTCTACGATTTTGTTAATCGTGGAATATCAGGTATCCCTTCCGGTGATTCATCAATTGGTGGCTTTGTTTCTCTTTGCTGGTTTACTGGGATTCATCCACTCGCTAAGTCCAAAAGGATTGGAGATAGGAAAGTAGATTCAATTAATTTCCGGTAAAGTGTAATACCCTAAGTGCTTCGCCACCTTCGCGCATTCTTCCCTTCCGGTTTTTTAGGATCTCGAGTTCCAAAACATGCCCACTATTGCTTAGCTCGTTAAAGAACATAACGGTCATAGGGTAGTTAAATCCGCTGTGCCGGTGTAATGTGTCAATCTCTTTGCTTTCTTTCCCATCGATTGTGCATCGAATAATGGCGGTGTCCGGACCGGAAAGCATGTAGGCGCCAATGGCAGTGCCGTTAAACTTAACCTTGAGTTTGGCACCTGCTTGATTTGCATAAATGAATGGCGCCCCGAGGAAGCGAGAGCGTACTTTACCCTTATTTTCTTTTGGCCAGTCAGGAATCCCTT
Organism: Opitutia bacterium; assembly: GCA_018646565.1. Taxonomy (GTDB): domain Bacteria; phylum Verrucomicrobiota; class Verrucomicrobiia; order Opitutales; family Seribacteraceae; genus Seribacter. The sequence continues at coordinate 1,821 of JABGUO010000189.1, forward strand.
TTTTCCAGCTTTGATCAATTTCAATTTGATCAAAATCTAAAAATCTTCCACTTACATAACTAAATGGATCGAGTGGGCTGACTTGAGGGTGTGCTTTTGATTGCCCATTCTTGGCAATTGGTTTGGACCAAATATCGAGCAGGGAATTTGCAATCATCGATGCGCACATGGTATTTCCGTACTGGTTTGGGTGAACACCTCCGTATTTTTTCCAATCCATCTTTCCCGCATTTATTAAGTCAGATAATTCTTGTGCCAGGTGATTGACCGAGACACCGTAATGTTCCGCTACCTGTGAATGTGCGGCAATGGATGGGGGGTTCTTGTTTTTACCGAGATGATCAAGAATATTTTCATTGGCAAAAAATGTCATGACAATATCAACCTTGGGGTTGTGCTTCCGTGCCTGTGCGATGACTCCTTCCATTCCTCTGCGTGCATTTTGAAGACTTTTCTGTCCATCTTGGTCATCATTTACAGCAAATTCCACAAAGAGCATATCTAATGGGCCTTTACTGAGAACATCACGGGCGAGTCGAAAGGCACCGGTATCCGAACAGGTGGAACTGATTCCAGCCTGCGTAAAGGTAAAGTCAGTTAGTGGAAAGCGTTTTTCAAGCATCGCACAAACCATAGGGCGATATCCATTCATTTCGGTTATCGATCCACCAATAAATGCAATATGCCCCTTTTTTTCGCGTTCAAATCGAATACGGCTGTTGTTGAATGTACTTCGCCGAATGAAGTTTGTACGACCGACAATTTTTTCAGCAGGCAGATTGGCCGATCCCTGGCCCTGTGTGGTTACAAAATTTACGATTGGACTTGGATCTTTCAGGGAGTGGGGGTGGTGGCCGATGCCTTCTTTTCGAATCACTTTAAAGGTGCCTCCCATTTTCTGATACCTCTGCTCCGCAATCAGTGTATTTTCGCTTACTGGAACCACTTTGTCAGCCATACCGACAACATGAATAATGGGAATGCCTGCCTTGGCTAACGGAGCCAGGTTATCGACCGGGTTATTTTTATATGTTTTGGCCTCCTGTTCATTTTTAAAACCGTATACTTTCAGAATGGTCGGATTGATTTTGGGCCAGCTTTTAAAATCAAGAACCGGTGCATCGGCATAAATGGCGGCCACTTTATCCGGATTTGCGGCAGCCCAGTTGTACACAATTAATCCACCTCTGGACATCCCTTCAAGGATTACCCGGTCCGAAAATAGGTGCTCAAAGCGGAGGTAATTATAAAATTGATTCCATCTGTTCACGGCTTCCTTATTTCCGAATTGCCCACTTACATCGCAGTATACCACATGGTAGCCAAGCTTGAGCATGGCGATGTCAAACTGGGGTTCA
>JABGUO010000190.1 GCA_018646565.1 Opitutia bacterium
AGGTTTCTTTCAAATGGTAGTTGCCTTCAGAAGATTTCATGGGGGATGCTTCAGGAAACTCTGTTTTGCGCATCGACCAAAAACTACCATTTCTTTCAGCACCATTTTCTATCGGGAAAAATTTGTACCAATACCGCCAACTATTGAGCCATTTTGTTTCTCGAGATATGAAAGTAAAATATCACAACTCAATCCTAGGTTATGGATGGTCTATTCTTGAACCACTTGCTCTAACGGTCACATTTTACATCCTTTTTGCCATTCTATCAGATAACTCAGATCCTTTCCGCCCACTCACTATTTTACTTGGTATTCTAGCTTGGTCTCTTTTCGGGAAGACTCTATCCGGAGGCACCTCATGTATCCAGAGAAATTCCTCTCTTATCCAGAAGGTGTACTTTCCAAGAGAAATTTTCCTCTTTTCAAAATCAGGATTTAACATTCTCCAATTTTTACTAAGCCTACTGGTGATTATTCCGTTACTTATTCATTATGAGCTAATTCCAACGAAACAAATTTTCCTTCTCCCTGTTGCATTGATTATGATTACACTGCTGAGTACTGGCCTCGCCTTTTTCACAAGTATTCTTCAAACCAAAGCAAGAGATGTTGAGCATATGGTTACGATTGGGTTGAGAATAAGTTTTTATCTTTCTCCTGTCTTTTACCCGCTTGAAATGATTACGAAGGGACGTATCCCTGAACAATACATCGAAACATATCTGATCGTCAATCCTATGGCGACGTACATTACAATGATTAGATCTGCATTCACTGGAGACTCTCTGAATATTCCAATGCACAACTTGATAATCACATTTGTGTCGACAATTTTAATATTCTGGATAGGTTCAATCTATTTCCTCAGGAAAGAACGAAAGGCGGTTAAATTCATATGAGCAAAACGCCAATTTTACTACGGGATGTTGCCTTAGATTATCCGCGTGCCAAAAAAGGAGCGGGTTTCATTCGAGAAATTGTCACAAGGCGATTTAAGAAAAAACCGCATAATGACAGATGGTTCAGGGCCTTGAATAAGATAAATCTTGAAGTCAATAAAGGAGAAGTAATCGGCATTATCGGACCAAATGGTTCGGGGAAGAGTACACTTTTACGAGTTATTGCTGGAATCTATGCACCAGATGAAGGCAGAGTTGAGGTTCAAGGGAGAATTACATTACTCGCAGGCGTTGGGACTGGCTTCAATCAAAATTTAACTGGAAGAGAAAATATTTCTCTTACTGCAAGTATTTACGGGTTTGATAGAAAAGCAATCCGTGAAATCGAAGAGGAGATTATTGACTTTTCAGGAATTCGCCAATTCATAGATGATCCTATGCGAACTTATTCAGCCGGTATGAGGGCTCGTCTAGGCTTCGCAATAATCTCTAACCTCAACCCTGATGTGTTACTAATGGATGAAGTAATGAGCGTGGGAGACCATGAATTTAGGAAAAAATCTAGAGCGCGAATTGAAGAATTAGTCAAGAGCGAAGCAACAGTGGTCATCGTTTCACATTCGAAAGCAATTCTCAAGAGCTTGTGTGATAAAGTCTACTACATTCGGCAAGGTCAAATCATAAATGACGGCGACTTTGAAAGTGCATTTGAATTATATGAAACTGTGGAGGCGTGATAAGATGGAATCTGCAGATGATCTTATTCCTGAAGATACACTTGTATTCTCAAAAGACCAAATTGAATATTTACGTTCAGAATTTGAGCGGCAAAGGAAATGGGTAAATATTCTTTCAACTCGTGAAAAAGCTGCTTTGGAAGAATTGGAACTCACAACAAATTCCATTAGTTTCAAAGTAGGGAGATTCCTCACCTGGCTTCCACGTAAAATATTGTCAAAGAAGAATAAAGGAAACAGAAATATTGTTTATTTTGTTGATGGGGTTCGAATCGTTGAAGAACAGCAGGAGGAAATGTTTCCTTCAACTCTTTTAATCACGCCTGAATTACTTCCAGACAGCAGTTCATCTCGGAAGGCTGATTCGTTGATTGAAGAGATCTTGATTGCGGTGCGAAGGGGGCGTGTTACTGTTAATTCGGTAAGAGATCTTTTTATCGAGAGTTCCTTTTCTATGCAAGATACTGAACAGTTTAACGCAGGCATGGAGACCATGAAACATCTTTTGTCCTCGAAACAATATCGGCCTTCTATCAACAACGTCTACATCGGAATTCTTCGTTCTCTGACTAGAACATCGCCTTCATTGGGTCTTGAATTTGGTGAGGCTTTCTTCGATGAGTTACAGGATAAGCGTGCAATTCGAACTTTAGTCCAGTTGCATGGAAGGGTCGGAAATTTCACGCGCCCTCTAGAACTCCTGAAAAGGACTGAAAAAAATGCTTGGAGAAAAGAGCAGGTTGTTCGATTTGGAGAAGCCGCAAAAATTTTGAAGAACGGATTACATTTACCAAGAAAAAAACAATCACCAAATTTCGTCCCAAACGATTCCATTCTCTACTATGCCAGTCAAAGTATGCCGCATACAACCTCAGGATATGCAATAAGAACGCACGGACTCGTATCATCTCTGAAGAAGAAAGGTTACGACATCCGAGTCGTTACTCGCCATGGCTATCCGCTCGATCGTAACGACTTTGTTGGAGAGGATGTGAAACCAATAGAACACATCGATTCTATCGAATATAATTTTTCAGGTGTTGGAAACTCTGAGAGTTTGATAAATTATCAGGACGTATATAGTTTCAAAAAATTAAGAACATATCAGTCAATTGCGTTTGATAACCTCTACTCTCATGCTTTGAAACACAAACCTCGAGTAATTCACTCAGCATCCAACTTTGTCGTAGGAATGGCTGGAGCAAACGTTGCAAAGGCTCTCGGCATTCAATCGATTTATGAAATCAGGGGATTCTGGCACCTCACCCAATCAACCAAACGGGAAGGTTATGAGAATTCTGATCATTACAAACTTTCAGAACGATTCGAAATAGAGACTGCTAAGAATTCTGATTATGTATTCACAATTACAAACGCATTGAAAGAAATCCTTGTCGAAAATGGAGTAGAAGAAAATAAAATATTTATTCTTCCAAATGCTATTGACTCTGAAAAATTCAAGATGATTAAACGGGATAAAGCCCTAGAAAAAGAGTTAGCGGTTCAGGATAAGCCTGTAATCGGATATATTGGCTCATTTGTTGAATATGAGGGATTGGATTTACTGCTTGAGGCATGTGCTATGCTGAAGGAAAGGCATGGAGATGTCTTCAGGCTTCTATTGGTTGGTGATGGAGATACAATGCAATTGCTACGTCGAACCTCTCAATTTTTACAATTAGAAGAACAAGTCATCTTCACAGGGCGCGTGCCCCACGATGAAGTTGAGAGGTACTATTCATTGATTGATATTGCACCTCTCCCAAGAAAAGGATACAGGGTATGCGAATTAGTTTCTCCGTTGAAGCCGTTTGAGGCAATGGGGGCTGGAAAGGTGCTTGTTACATCAAGCGTTCGGGCACTCGCTGAAATTGTAGATGATGGAGTTACTGGATTGGTCTTTGAAAAAGATAATGCGACTGATTTGGCTGAAAAATTAGAACTGGTTTTATTAGATTCAGGATTAAGGAAGAAAATAGGTGCCAATGCCAACAAGTGGGTACGAGAAAATCACTCATGGGATGTAATCTCTAAAAGAGTCACTAATATCTACAAACAAATTTGGGAGGAACAAAAATGACAGGACCAGTAATTCTAGTAGTGGGCGCACGACCTAATTTTATGAAAATCGCACCGATTCATGCAGAACTCAGAAAAAGAGGTATTGCTCAGATTCTCCTGCATACAGGACAGCATTATGATGAAAACATGTCGAAGGTTTTCTTTGATGATTTGGGTATGCCCCAACCTGACATCTACCTTGGAATTGGAAGTGGAAGCCATGCGACTCAAACAGCTAAAGTCATGGTTGAATTTGAGAACGTCTGCAAAAAACACAAACCAAGTATGGTCATCGTAGTAGGAGATGTCAATTCAACCGTCGCATGTAGTATGGTTTGTGCAAAGGAATGGATTCCATGTGCCCATGTCGAAGCAGGGTTACGATCGTTTGATCGTAATATGCCTGAAGAAATTAATCGACTGATTACTGATGCTATTGCCGATTATTTGCTAACACCTTCACCTGATGGCGACGAGAATCTTCGCAAGGAAGGGGTTGCCGAGGAAAGAATCAAACGCGTAGGAAATATCATGATTGACTCCTTATTCAATAATTTAGAGCGAACTAAGAACAGTACGATACATTCTGAACTCGGAATTGAAAAAGGAAATTACGCCGTTCTGACGCTTCACCGACCAAGCAATGTTGATGATAAAGAAGCATTTGAGGGCATTCTTACCGCTTTGGAACAAATTGGTAAGAGAATCCC
>JABGUO010000191.1 GCA_018646565.1 Opitutia bacterium
GCCTCAGCCAAGGCCTCGCTCATCGTAGGATGTGCATGAATGGTGCCATGAATTTCGTCAACTGTAGCTTCCAGTTTCATCGCCAATCCATATTCCGTGATTAACTCGGTAGCATCCGATCCAATAATGTGGGCCCCTAAAATCTCTCCGTATTTCTTACCCACAATTACTTTTACAAAACCCTCTGAATGATTCACGGCAACTGCCTTGCCGGATGCCGCAAAGGGAAACTTACCGACCTTGTATTCAATACCTTCCTCTTTTGCCTTCTCCTCCGTTAAACCAATACTGGCAACCTGCGGCTGACAGTAGGTACAACCGGGAAATGCATCAATTGGAACAGGCTTTGAATGACCAAACATTCCATTGACTGCCTGAGTAGCGCGATAAGTTGCTATGTGAGCTAACCAAGGAGGACCAACAATATCGCCGGTCGCATAAATACCGGATTCTGAGGTTTCATAATTTTCGTCGACCTTCAGATAACCTTTCACAGTATCCAATTTTAGTTTTTCTGAAACTGCACCATCAAGATTCGGGACAACTCCAATTGCCAACAAAAGAGATTCAACCTCCAACTTTTCGTCACCCTTCTCGCTTGCCAGAGTAAGCTGAACCGAATCGGCTCCCACCTCAATTCCATCCACGCGAGTATTGATCCGACAATCAATCCCTTGCCCAGTAAAGGATTTTTGTATCGCATCTGAAACCTCCACATCCTCAACCGGCAAAACTTTTGGCAGCATTTCAATCAGTGTCACCTTGGTACCAAAGGCATTTAAAAAATAAGCAAACTCCGCACCAATCGCACCTGCTCCCATAATGGCGATACTTTTGGGCTGTTCAGTCATTGCTAGTGCTTCTCGCGAAGTCATTACCTTAAGACCGTCCACAGGCACCTCCGGTAGCGTCCTGGGCTTACAACCAGTTGCGATCATAACTTTCGTACCCTTCAAATATGTTCCTGCTTTATCACCTTCTATTATCTCCACCATACCGGGTGCATGAACAAAACCTTTTCCTACAATATAATCTACCTTATTTTTCTTAAATAAAAACTCGATTCCTCCTCCCATTTGATTCGCCACCTTACGGGATCGACCCATCACTTTTTCAAAATCCACTTCTATTTCCTTACAACTAAAACCAAAAACCTCGGAATGTAATGCCGCCTGAAAAGTTTCTGCACTCTTGAGCAATGCCTTGGACGGAATACAGCCCCAATTTAAACAGGTTCCACCCGCACGCTCCATTTCAACACAAACCACTTTTTTACCAAGTTGTCCTGCCCGAATTGCCGCCGCATACCCAGCCGGTCCTCCGCCAAGAATAATAAGATCGTAAGTTGTTTCAGAAATCATAAATTATTTAATTTGATAAGGAAATATTACTAATCTATCAGTGGAAACTAGTCAACGAAAGGAGAGTATGATTCGGTTGAAATTGAAATTTTCGTTTGGAGTTCTAATTTAGCTTATTTCCTGCTTTAGTTGATTTCCCAAAAATGATTGAACAACTAAAAACTAAAAATAATTATCACGACATAATTGTAAACAGTCTATCCCATTGTCTAACATCCACTTCTCTAGAACAAATTACCTGTTTTAAAGGAAAAGTTAGAGATAGGTATGATTTGGGAAAAACTTTCGCTCTCATAACAACAGACAGGCAGTCTGCTTTCGATCGAATATTGGCTACGATTCCATTCAAGGGTCAAGTACTCAATCAAACCGGTGCTTGGTGGTTCAATAAGACGAAAGATATTATTCCCAATCATGTGATTGATTTTCCTGATCCGAATATCACCATAGCCAAAAAATGTAAGCCATTTCCGATCGAATTTGTAGTGCGCGGATTTGTGACTGGTAGTTCAAGTACCTCATTATGGACAATTTATGATAAAGGAGATCGAGAATACTGTGGAATTCAATTCCCAGATGGCATGGTAAAAAATCAAAAATTACCGAAACCTGTTATTACCCCAACCACGAAAGAAGAAGAGCATGACAGAGCAATATCGCCAGATGAAATTATTGCAGAAGGGTGGATGGAGAAAGACCATTGGGAATATGCATCCAAAAAAGCAATTGATTTATTCGTGCGAGGTCAGGAGTTATCATCCAAACATGGACTCATCCTTGTAGACACAAAATATGAAATGGGACTTGATGAAAATGGTGAAATTACACTTATCGATGAGATTCACACACCAGATTCAAGTCGCTATTGGATAGAAGAAAGTTTCCAAGAAAGGTTGGAACAACAAAAAGAACCTGAAAATATTGATAAAGAATTTTTAAGACTGTGGTTCAAGGCACACTGCGACCCCTACAGCGATAAAATTCTGCCGGAAGCACCAAAAGAATTAGTCGCAGAACTTTCTGCTAGGTATATTCATCTGTATGAGACAATTACTGGCGAAAACTTTTCTTTTCCAGACCTAACGCAGACCATGAATGAACGTATTTTTAATAATCTAAAACCTTACCTTAGCTAATATAAAATTTGTCATAATAACCGGAACCGTATCTGACGAGTCACATGCTTAAACAATAATGATAACCTAGAGTAAACTAGGAATCAAATGGGAACAGCATGTCACATCCGCACACAAGCAACCATTGAAGGTTCTCAAGATCCCTACGATAACCAAAATGAAGAATAGCCAATTGTTATGTATACCATTGCAGGTCGCTCAAACGCCCTGTGCGGATTTACAGGCGTAATTTCAAGAATATTCAAGGTTTCATTGGTAAACTAAAGTTGACCAATTTCGCGCATAACTTGAGTGGAGACTTCTTCATAACTGCCCCTGGAGAGCGGATCGGAACATAGAGAATCGAAGGGTATTAAAGGACCGTAAGTGATACTCAATTTTCGACCAAGCCTTGGAAAAAACATTCCTTTCCCCAAGATTTCATAACTACCCTTTATACGAACAGGTAACACTGGGCACTTGGACTTAAGTACAAGTAAGCCAAGACCTTTTTTACCGGTACCGAGACTACCGTCAGGACTTCTCGTTCCTTCAGGAAAGACTAGAAGAGGATCCCCCTGCTTCAAAACTCTTAATGTATGCTTTAGCGTACCGAGATCTAACTGTCCCCGGTTAACTGGAATGGAGTTCAGTCGTTTGATTAAAAAGCCAAGAGGGCCTTTGAATAGGGAATCACGGGCAAAATAATGTAAGTTGCGATTGACCTTACAACCGACAAGGGGAGGGTCTAAAAAACTCAAATGATTGGAAGCAAGTATAAAACCTCCAGATGAGGGTACATTGCCTAATCCATTAATTACTAACTTGTGAAAAGTTCTAAAGTATAAAAAAGATAATATTTGAGCGCTACGATAGGTGTAGGTAATCACAGATTATGAATTAATTGGGAAATATGAGATAAAACTTCTTCCTTTGTTAGTTGGGTCGTATCGATTAAAACCGAATCATTAGACTGAGTAAGTGGAGCAATCTTTCTTGTAGTATCTAGGTGATCACGGATAGTGATCTGATCCGACTCACCATCCAACTCGCGTCTTTTGGAGCGTATTGTTTCATCTGCAGTCAAAAACAACTTTAAGTCGGCATTAGGTAAGATTACTGTACCAATATCGCGACCCTCCATGACTAATCCAGAATAGTGGTTAGATCGTGCCAATTCAACTTGCGATTTCTGGTAATTAAAAAGATGTAAACGTATACTAGGTATCGAAGCATAGGACGAAACACTGGAATTTATCTTATCCGATCGAAGTATATTTTGCTGAAAACCAAAACCATTTATTGTAATGAAAGATTTCTTGCCTGAAATTTCGGAATTTAATTTAATTTTATTTAAATTTACAGATTCGGCTGCATCCACAGGTGAAATATCGCTATCTAAAAGAGCTGCGGTAATCGCACGATAATGAGAACCCGTATCAACATGTAAAAAATTAAATTGCCTGGATAAAAGGTTTGCAGTTGTTGATTTTCCGGTCCCTGCACCTCCGTCAATAGCTATAACAGTGAAATTTTTCATCAATTAAATACAATTAGATTGGAGGTGAGAGAGTAACTGAAAAAACTTAGGAAAAGTTTTTGCACAACAATTGGGATCCTGGATTCGCATCCACGATTTACCATTTTTAAATAAATCGTGAGAACCTAATATAGCAAAACTCATCGCAAATCGATGATCATCATAAGTATTGATAGAAACAGGTGAGACGCTAGATAATTTATTTAAACTTGGGTGTATCGAAAGAAAATCGTGCCCTTCTTCTACATTTTGTCCAAGTTTTCGAAGTTCATTTGCCATTGCACTTACCCGGTCGGTTTCTTGTTTGCGTGTATGAGCAATACCCGAGATTCTGAGTGGAGACTGAAGAAGAGGTGAAAGGGCAGCAAGGGTCAGAAAGGTATCAGAAATATCATTGAAATCGAAATCTCCTCCCCCGGCGATTGTATCCAGACGGGATTCAATACCGAATTCAGATCTAGAAATACGAAATCCTATGTTTTTTACTACCTCACAAAAACCTATATCCCCTTGTAAGTTACAATTTTGAAGGTTATGCACGACAACCTCACCCCCCACTGACAAAGGTAGGGAAATAAAATAGGATGCAGCAGTTGCATCAGGTTCAATAGCATATGTTCCGCTTTCAATATTTAAGTTTAAATCAGGTATTAAGAATTTGTTTCCATTCTGAATAATTCTTGGAGAACCTTTCTCGGTAAATTGATGGATCATTTCTACTGTCATTTGCACAAATGGTCTTGATACAGTTTCACCAA
>JABGUO010000192.1 GCA_018646565.1 Opitutia bacterium
ATGCAATCATCCAGATAGGCACGATCCGACGTACTTTCATACATGGCCAACAGACCCGCATAATACGCGCCTCGAACCCAGTGCTGATTAGGAAATCGGAGCGGCTGACTATTCACAAGTCCGCGGACGCGATCCGCCAATGCTTTAACGTTTTTGGTCTTACTTGGCTGAGAAAGATCTTCTGGAACTTTAATAAGGGTATCAGCAATCGCCGGTCCAGATACTTCGATATTTGATTTTAGAGGCTTTTCTCCTGCCTTTGTAATTTGCGGGTAGAAAATTTGTATTACAAACAGTATATTTGCAGTTCCCGCAAAAATTCTTTTCATAAACATTGTCACTTTGTTTCTCTGTATTTGATTAGTTTTTTTATATTGCAGGACAGAAAATCTGAACTTTCAAACTATACATGTTCTGAAATTCCGTGATATTACGAGAGGAGAGAAATTTCATTAGATTAAATATCGTGAATTTGGACAAATAATCTTCCTCACATCCCCGTTTTTACCCGAGATTAGTTAATTATAATCCTTTTCGATTAACATAAACATAATAAGCACTCAGCATAATTTCATCCTTCCCTTTGAACCAGGTATGGAGAGCAGTGGGGCCTTTATTCAGGTTCATGGTGAAGATTATGCCTTTGTCCTTGGAGTTTACCCGCTTGGTCAGTCCCTCAAATTGATAGGACCTCTTTTCGGAAATGTTCAAATGGTTATGCCCGCTCATAAAGAGCATGGCTTGATTAATGGGCAACGCCGTACCGCTGCCGTCGGGCAAAGTTCCGCTGATGGTGCCATCGGCTTCCTTGGGCCAACGCCTAAGCTCGATCTCGTACTCCCCTGCCCTTGCCACATCAATTAACCAATAGCCGTTTTTCAGTACACCCCGGCGGATTTGCCCCTGCTGATCGACAAAGACATCGAGCCATTCGGTGGCGGAAAGTTTGGTTGGGTTCTCGTATTGGGTACCAACAATGGCAGCATTCTGGGCTTCGTTGGCCAAGTCCTTGACTCCCTCCCACCATTCATAGAGGGGCTTGCGCATTTTCGCCACCACCTCGGGATGCTGATCGATGACGTTTTTCTTTTGCATAGGATCCGATTCCAGATCGTAGAGTTCGCGATCCTCCAGTAAACGCCATCTTTTCCAAAGCACCGCTGCCTGATCGGCCCGCATCTGGGTTTGTGAATGGGGCGAAGGGTAATTCGAAAAGCCGGGCATGCGGCTGTAATTGATGATGAGGATTCGATCTTCGGACACTTGCTTTTTTCCCTTAAGCACGGGGGCGAGACTAATGCCGTCAAAAGTGGTCTTTTTCTTGGGCTTGATTTTGCAAAGATCGAGCAGTGTGGGCAGAATGTCCTGTACCTGCGTGAGGCCACCGACGTCGCGCGGTTTCCCAAACTCTCCTTTGGGCCAGCTAATGAAACAAGGCACGCGGTGCCCACCCTCCCAGATCTCGGTTTTCTTCCCCCGCATCCCGGCATTGAAATACTGGGGGCCAAGCAGGCTACCGTTGTCCGTCTTGAAGATCAAAATGGTGTCCTCGACCAGGCCTTGATCGTCAAGAAACTTAATCAGCTTACCCATGTTCCAATCGATATTGCGAATCATTCCTAAATACATACTGAGCCTCTTCTTTAAGCCGTCGTTCAGGTGATCGAACTTGGACTGGGCAAGCACTTCGGCAATCGCTTTACGATCCTTTTCCTTAGGAATGAAGGGCCCATGTGGGGTATTGGTTGCAAGGTAGCATAGGAAAGGTCTTTTCTTTTTGGCCGATTCAGTCATAAAGCGTTTGGCTTCGTCAAAAAAGACGTCGGTACAATACCCATTGAATTGTTTTTCCTTCCCGTTGTGCATGTAGACATCGTCAAAGTAGTCATTGCCCCAATAAGCGGGAACCGAAGGGATGGAAGAGGAAGGATACCAGACACTTTCCTGGAAACCACGGTCCTGTGGACGGTAGGGATAGTTTGCCCCGAGATGCCACTTTCCAAACACCCCGGTCGAATAACCGGCGTCTCCAAAATAATTCGCCATGATAGGGACTTCTTGCCTTATCAACGCCCGACCACTACTGACGTTGACCGCTCCGTTACGGGCTGCGTCCAACCCAGTCAAAAGTTGCCCTCGAGTAGGCGTGCACATTGGCGCGACATGATAATCGGAAAGACGCAGGCTCTGCTCATGCAGCCGATCGAGGTTAGGGGTCTGCAGGACTGGATTGCCATGGGCAGAGATCTCCGGATAACCCTGATCGTCAGTCATAATGATTAAGACATTTGGCTTCCCAAAGACAGTAAATCCAATGGATAGAAGAAACAGGATGGCAGTTATTTTCATTATTTTTATTTAAGAGACTGAATCAATGATGCGGGCATAGGGGCCACTTTCCAGCCGGGGTATTTGGGTGCACGATAAAAAGGATAATAATCCCACAAGGCAGGCTTACCCGTAAGTCGGGGATCACCGGTTTCTCGAAGATAC
>JABGUO010000193.1 GCA_018646565.1 Opitutia bacterium
GATAAGTACAAATTCAAGGAGGGTATGTCCGAGACAAACCGGAAATATGCGGCAATGGTGGAATCAATTGATGACTGTATGCGGGACATGCTTGCGGAATTGAAAAAGCACGGAATTGACGACAACACCCTGATTATTTTTACCAGTGATAATGGCGGACTTGACCGAAACGGTGGTCCCACTGAAAATGCTCCCCTGCGCAGTGGCAAGGGATACTGCTATGAAGGTGGAATCCGTGTACCCTTCCTCGCCCGCTGGCCGGCCAAGATTCCCGCAGGCAAAAAGTCGGACTTTCCGGTTTCATCGATCGATTTATTTCCGACCATTATGGAAGCAACTGGAACGGCGCTGCCCAAGGATCGGCCCATTGACGGGCTCTCCCTGACTAACCACTTAAACAGTGGTGGAAAGAAATCCCCAAAACGGGAAACCCTGATCTGGCACTTCCCGCATTATCGCCATGCACCCGGCCCCTACTCCATTATTCGGAAAGGCGATATCAAACTAATTAAATTTTGGGAAGGGATTTATGAACTCTATGATTTAAAGAACGATTTGGGAGAAGCCAATAACCTCGCCGAAAGTAAACCCGAAATGGTTAAAAAACTGGAGACCGAACTAATTGCACGCCTAAAAGCAGACGGAGCAAAGTTGCCGATCAATAACCCGGAATTTAAGAATTAAGTGTTATTCCTTATTATTCTTAGAGGCATTTAAGATTACTTGTCCTAAAATCTAACCCTCAGTTAATTGTTGAATGGTGTTCACATAATCGAGAATCGAATAATCCTTTATGACTCCTCCCATCATACCACATTTTAATTTAAAGTTTCCTTTATTTTTACCTATTGCCTGGTTTTGGTGGCTAAGTGGAGTTACTTCTTACGCTAAAGTTGATTTCAATCAGGAAATCAGGCCCATTTTATCGGATAAATGTTACAAATGTCACGGTCCGGATGCGAAGAACCAAAAGTCGAATTTTCGCTTGGATTCATTTGAACAAGCGACCAAAAACCACGACGGAGTCATTGGACTGACCCCGGGGAATTTGGAGGATTCTGAAATTCACTGGCGAATCCATAGTGATGATCCAATCGATGTGATGCCTCCCCCCGAAAGCAAGCTGCCCCTTACTGAAACAGAGAAGAAATTAATCGATCAATGGATCAAGGAGGGTGGAAAATATGAAAAACATTGGTCTTTTCAACTCCTACCGAAATCGGTGACTGTACCGGTTAGTAAACACCCATCTCCCCGAAATGAGATTGATCATTTCGTGGCTCAAAAACTCGACAACTCAGCGTTACAACCTAGCAAGGAAACGGACAAAACAACCTGGTTACGTAGGGTTTCTTATGACCTGACCGGGTTGCCTCCATCTTTGGAAGAGGTGGATGCCTTTTTGGCTGATCAATCCAGAGACGCCTACGAGCAGGTGGTTAATCGTCTGCTCAAAACCGATGAATATGCAGAGCGTATGACATCCGAATGGATGGATGTGGCGCGATATTCTGACACTTACGGCTACCAAGTGGATCGAAATCGTGAAGTCTGGCCCTGGAGAGACTGGGTAATTCAATCCTTCCGCAAAAACCAATCGTATGACCAGGTTGTGACCGAGCAGATCGCAGGGGACCTCATTCCCAATGCCACTCGTGATCAGATCTTGGCTACATGCTTTAACCGATTACATCCCCAAAAAGTGGAGGGCGGTAGTGTGCCGGAGGAGTTTCGGATCGAGTATGTGGCCGATCGGGTGCACACATTTGGCACTGCATTCATGGGGTTAAGTTTTGAATGTACCCGTTGCCACGATCATAAGTACGACCCCATTACTCAAAAGGATTATTTCTCATTATCCGCATTTTTTAATAATATCGATGAAGCGGGACTGTATTCTTATTTTACCAGTTCGGTCCCTACCCCCACCCTTGAACTGGGTGACCTGCCCAGTGTTGATCAGATCAAACAAGCGGAAGCGGATTTGGAAAAGATTACGCAATCTCCGGAATCACAGAAAAATGCACAATCGTGGCTAAGCTCAATCAATCGAGAATCCCTCGGTGAAGCGTCTTATTTCTCCGAGGATTTAGCCAAACCGAAAGTTGATCCAAAGCCAATCAATGTATTGTCCTACTCTCCATCCCTGTGGTTGGATGCCAATGAAAATAATGCTTCCTCAGAAACCTGGCAGGACAATAGTGGAAAACAGAATCATGCGAAAATGCACGCATCTCCCAGTGTACATTCCCACCAACCAAGTGGTCTAAAAGTAATGCGATATAATTCGGACAAAAATGATTTTCATCAATTTAAGGAGATCAAAAATATCCGCACCGTGTTTTGGGTCTTCAGTAAAACAGCGGGCAATTCCGGTTCGCCCTTATGCCATCCGTCCGCCCATCACTTTTATTCCAACGGAGATAAGTTTTGGCATCCACAACATACCCATGAGCACATCCGAAAAGGGAGCCTGAGGATCAATGCAATGGAAGCCAATGCAGAATCGAAATATCCCAATAAACTGGCAGTGGTCTCCCTTCGTACCACCGGAGATGTATCGGCCAGTCGAATAGGCAGGGACCGAAATCACGGGGGCAATTACAACTGGAACGGTGAAATCGGAGAGTTGCTCGTTTTTTCTGATGCACTCAACGATGAGCAGATTGAAAAGATCGAAAATCACTTGATTAAAAAGTGGAAAGTAAAAAGGGAAAACGAGATTACATACGGCAAGCCTGTGGCTTATCTTTCCTTTGATGATCGCGATGGGAACCGCTATCCGAACTCTGCGGATCGAACAAAGAATGCAAAAACCAATGAAAACAATAAGGAGGTGGAAGGTAAACGAGGAAAAGGAGTTCAGTTTAGCGGAGATGATGCCGTGAACTTTCCATCCGGGTTTGGGGATTTTAATAGGCACCAAACTTTCTCCATTGCATTCTGGATAAAACCGACACAGGAGATGGAGCGGGCGGTAATTGTCAGCCGATCCAAGGCATGGACGGATGCGGCCAGCCGTGGGATTGAGGTACTAATTGAAAACGGGCGACTATCCCCTGCCCTGATTCACTTTTGGCCGGGAAATGCGATTCGTATTCAATCGAAATATAAACTACCCATTAATGAATGGACCCATGTCGCTCTTACCTATGACGGATCCAGTATGGCAAATGGACTTAACCTTTACGA
>JABGUO010000194.1 GCA_018646565.1 Opitutia bacterium
ATCACTCGCTGCACAATCAAGAATGTTCCATACCCACCAATGAAGACTTACCTTTCCATGCTCCAACGATTAATCGATCAAGGCACCCACCGAGATGATCGCACGGGAACAGGAACATGGTCGGTATTTGGCGAACAAGCCAGGTTCTCACTTCACGACGGTTTTCCCCTACTAACTACAAAAAAACTTCATTTGCGCTCCATTATCCATGAACTGCTATGGTTTTTAAATGGTGATACCAATGTAAAATACCTACAAGACAACAAGGTATCGATTTGGAATGAATGGGCCGATGAAAATGGGGACCTCGGGCGGGTTTACGGTGCCCAGTGGACTGACTGGAAGAAGTCAGACGGTAACGGCTCTGTTAATCAAATCCAGGAAGTTATCCATGCCATCCGAAAAGATCCTGATAGTCGCAGACACCTCGTTTGTGCTTGGAACCCGGGAGAGCTTCATCTAATGGCTCTACCACCCTGTCATGCACTTTTTCAATTTTATGTCGCTGAAGGTAAATTAAGTTGTCAACTTTATCAACGAAGCGCTGATCTCTTCCTGGGGGTTCCATTCAATATCGCATCCTATGCCTTGTTGACCATGATGGTCGCCAAGATCTGCAATTTGCAGGCTTATGAATTTGTTCACACATTCGGAGATCTCCACCTTTATTCAAACCACCGCGAACAAGCGGAACTTCAACTCTCCAGAGAACCGCGAGCAAAGCCGATAATGCTTATCCATGGTAATCAAAAGGAGATAACTGACTTTCGTTTCGAAGATTTTGAGCTTGTTGATTACGACCCCTACCCTGCCATTAAGGCACCGATCGCGGTATGAACAGTTCTTGTCCCTGCAAAGCGATTGTCGCAGTCTCACAAGATGGAGTTATTGGCCGAGCGGGTGACTTGCCGTGGCGGTTACCTGGTGACCTAAAGTGGTTTAAAAAAATTACTCTCGGGCACACCTTAGTGATGGGAAGAAAAACTTGGGAATCTTTGCCAGGTGCGCTTCCTGGCAGACAAAACTGGGTACTCAGTCGTACCGCTTCACAAGAAGATGGGATGAAGATATTTAGATCCATAGAGGATATTCTCGAAAACAAGCAACAGGATCAGACTATTTTCATCATAGGCGGTGGAGAAATCTACTCTCTTGCCCTGCCTCTTTGTCACGAACTTTATCTCACGGAAGTTCACCAGAAAGTTCCAGATGGGGACGCTTTTTTTCCCGAATTTAAAAAAAGTTTTAATCCCGTTGAAACCTTGGACGATAACGACGATTTTTTACTCCGCAGATGGATACGATCCAATTAATATTGATATTTTTAAATCGGTATACTTCAGGAACATTTAAAAGATTAACCAGACAATCAGAATCAGTGTCGACCTAGTAAAGTTCTTCAGAAAACATCATGGCGATAGAAATTAAGACGAAATGCAGACTCTTTATTAAAGGTTTATAAAACCATTAAATCTTTAAGTCAAAAGGAAGAAAACATTCTTCCTTATCATCTCCCACTTTTACCTGAGCCCATAAGCGGTAAACTCCAGAGTCGGGGGATTTAAAACTGAAAGTTAAGGGACCAGACCGGGCATCATCGCCGGATTTCGGCGGTTCATATTCTAGGGGATGAAGATGAGCAAAACCTTTGAGGTTTGGTTCAAAGGCAACCATGTGGGCAAAGGCTCCCATAACTGGTCGAAGCGGAAGGTCATCTCCCTGTTCATTCACTGCAGTAAATTTGATCATTATCTCCGAACCCGAACCTTCATTTTCTAATCGTTTAATTTTGAAAGTCCGATTACCTTGAGAAACCGTAGTGTCTCCCTCTTCAAGGTATGGATCTTCGGACTTCCCTGACACCTTGAAACTGGTTCCTAATAACACTCGGCGGGGACTCCGTATGGGTATAAGGTCAAGAAAGACTTGATAAGTTCCAGCTTTTTTAGGTGTAAGCGTAAAACGCCATATCCCCTTAAATAATGGATCCGCTTCCGGGTGTAGATGCTGGTAATCCTGCAGACTGGGATCGATTGCAAGAAGATGAATCTTACGGGTGTGACTTAAAGCTACATCAGAAGCTGCCAGGGGAGACCCATCCGCTTGCTTGATATTCATTTCGAATCGACAAGGCTTTCCAATTTCCAAGGGATCAAGAGCCCGGAAGTCCAAGCTCATAGGCCATCTGCGGATAGATAAATCAACAAAACCGGCATCTCCAGGACCACAATAATCGAGTTCGCCCTCAAGGTTGTAAGTTTCTTCGTGCAGAAAATCACATGGTTCCACGGGCAGGGAGCGAACAATAAAGAATAAACCAATAAAAGGGATTGCCAGAAAGAAGGGTAAGAATTTAGACGAAAATATCGTTTTCATTATCAGGAAATCAACCTTCAATACCTTCGGGCAGACGAGCGAGAAAATCTTCTGCCGACCAATGACTCCCGGGAAATTGATAAATAATTTGTCTTTTGGAATTTATAATCATGGTACGCATCGTGTGATCAAGTGGCAAATTCTCAATATTCTTGCGAAAAATTCCAAATTGACGGTTCAAATCGTCAATAGCTGCCTTAGTCGCCGTACCCAAACGAAAGTTTTGTTCGTTCAAATCATAGGCACGGGCATAAGATTTAAGGACTCCCGGGGTATCGAACTCAGGGTCTAAAGTTATGGAAAGAAACTTTACATGTGAGACTTTTGTCTGCTTGGCCAGTGTTTGAAGTTTTTTCATACGCATGGTGGATGCAGGGCACATCTCTGCAATCGAACACCGGGTAAATATAAAATTCAATACAGTCACGGAGCCATCAAAATAGTCGGTAGTCAAGACTTCACCATCTTGGTCGTAAAGAGCGAAAGGGGGAAGCGTATCACCAACCGAACGAATCATACTATCTCCCATGCTCAAGGTATCTCGTCGCAACAATCGGTTAACATTATTAACTCGAATACG
>JABGUO010000195.1 GCA_018646565.1 Opitutia bacterium
GTACCAAGATTGATTCTCATATCCGTAGATAAATGTACTTTCTGCCAAGGTTTCATTAGGGAAATAAAACCAGCCATTTACAGACTCATTAGAGAGATAAAGCATGTTGGGGAGCTCTTGGCTCATCCAAAACCAGCCGATAGACTCGTGAAACATCCAGAATGAATTATTATCGCTGCAAATCTTAAGGAAGCACCAACCCATTTCTGGATGATAAATCCAGCCGTTCCCGGCATCATAAAATATACCAATTCCTTGTGCTTTAAACCAATCTGATCCAAGAATCTCTATTAAGGGAAGTTCTTCAACCGAGGGTTTATCGGCTACTTCTTCTGAGCTTTTACCCCCGTTTTCTTCATTGGGTTCGGTGCTTTCCTGGTCCTCACTTAATTCTTCTTGCTGGGAACTGTCAGATTCATCCCCTCGGGCAACTTCATTACCTGAATCATTACCACTAGTATTGTCATCTGTATCTACACTAGATGCTGGGTCCAAAAAGGAGGAAACTTTCCAGTGCAAGCGATTTTCAATTTCTTCCGCGTGGAAAGCAAAGGACGAGCCTTGAAGGTCTTCCACATTAAGAAGCCAATCATACAAGTCTTGAGCATTAGCATCATTTTCTACTGCCAGGTTGGCAGATATTGTTTGATCATTGACGGCTTTTTCCAACTGGAAAACGGGTTTCTTGTTTTGTAAAAGAATCTCGTTTGCTTGGTAGAGCATATTGATAAGGGATGGATCCGTTTGGTCATCGAAGGATATTTTGTAAGGATTTTCGTGGGAATTTATTGTGACCGACAATTGTTCTGCAACCGATACCTGACCATCGTTTAACTCTAGTTTTATATTTTCAATACCTGTAAAACCTGGAGTTGGTAAAAAGACTAATTCATCTTCCTCAATGTAGCAGTCTCCGTTTTCTGGGCTACTACTTAAGGATATGGCAACTGTATCTTCGTCCGCATCCTTGGTTATGAGTTTTATCCTAAACGGTGTTTCACGAACTCCACCGCTTAGTGTAGAAAGGTTGTATTCAAAGGAAGGAGCATCGTTTTGAGACTCCACAACCAAGCTTATTAAAGCAGTTTCACTATTTAAGGATCCATCACTTGCTGTGACTTGAAAGGAGTCCTGTCCATTAAAGTCTGTTGTGGGAGTGTAGGTGTATCTTGGTCCTTCTCCGACTAAGGTTCCGTTGGTTGGTTGGGATACGATATTAAAAACCAATTGGTCACCCTCGGGGTCAGAGGCGATTAACTTGATGGCTATATTGCCATCTTCCTTCAGACTAAAGCTTGATGGTTGAACGACAGGTGCATCATTTACCTCGGTAACAGATATCTTGACCAAGCCGATATTGCCATGGACTGTTCCGTCAAATGGACGATAGCTGAACGAATCATCTCCAGCGTATTGTTCAAAGGGTACATAGGTCCATTGGTTATTACCATTTTCAGTAAGGCGACCGTGAAGTGGCTCCTTCACAACTTGATAGCTTATCTTGTCTTGATCAACATCAGTCCCGAGCATGGCAAGGGATACGGAGGTATCTTCCTTTGTTTCTAAAGTAAAATGAGTAGCTACCGGAGCA
Organism: Opitutia bacterium; assembly: GCA_018646565.1. Classification (GTDB taxonomy): domain Bacteria; phylum Verrucomicrobiota; class Verrucomicrobiia; order Opitutales; family Seribacteraceae; genus Seribacter. The sequence goes on from JABGUO010000195.1 coordinate 1,592, forward strand.
TCGTTTCTAGCCTGTAAACGAATCTGAACAGTGGCTTCAGCACTTTCGAGTTCTCCGTCGCTGACTATGTAGCGAAGGCTGTCTTCCCCATTAAAATGATTATTGGGAAAGTAGAGCCACTTGCCAGATTCTTCCCACATGAAACCATTTTTGGGGAGTTGGCTAAGCTGGAGGTTTAAGTTATCCCCGTCAATGTCCCCGTATTTAAAATCCACGAAGAAGAATTGGTCCTCCGTTGCATTTACCTCGAACGACTGAGCCCAGGGCGCATCGTTAACCGCCTCTACTTCGAATGAAATGGTGGTCAGGGCACTTTCCTTTCTTCCGTCGGAAACTTTGAAGGTGAGCGTGTCGGTGCCGTTGAAGTTTTTAGCGGGTACATACGAACGATTTTGATTCTCACCACTTAAGGATCCGAAAGTAGGAAATTGAGTCACTACAAAGGTCAATTCATCCCCATCGGGATCATAGGCTTCCAAGTTGAATTGAATTTGTCCGTCTTCTTTCAGGGTGAAAGTTTTAGCATTGGTAATGGGTGCTTGGTTTTCCAATACTTCGAGGAACACCTCGACTGCAAAGAATGAATTCTCTGGGTCATTGGTGGAGAAATGAACCTCTGCACTGTAGTTACCCTCAGCCAGTCCGGTCGCGTCAAGATTGACCTCCATGGTTCCATCTGTGCCTCCGTCAATCAAACCAAGCATAGGGGAACCTGTTATCCAAGAAGGTGAAAAAGAGCGGGTAGTCCATTTGAGTGCATTACCAATTAAGGACCAACCATCTGTTTCTTGATCCCAGGTATCAATCGCAGGGAAGAAGTTTAGGTCGACGACCAAGTTTGGCTCCGAACGGAAGGTTACCAGTGGTGAACCATCCTCCCAAGTTGCAGCAATGGTCCCACCTGCGTTTGGCTCTTGATGTAGAATTCTTACATTACCGGAGAAAGAGTTAACACCTTCCACGAGTGGGTGATTTGGTAAAGAAATTTCTCCAAGCATTCCCTGGGTTACAGAATACTCAGTTTGCATTTTAAAAAGGGCCAATTCTTGAGCTCTCCAATCTCCGGTCAGGGACCAATCTTGAGATTCAGCAAAGAATAAATTTTCTCCGGGCATGGTAATTACACCACCACCGGTAGCCGCATATTCAGAAATGAGGTCTCCAAGGGCTTGGTTGTCCCAATAGGAATAGTTGCTGTATACGATAATAGCGTCAAAAGCACTGACTTCATCCAAGGTTGGAGTCAGTCCTGACACATTTATTGTGGTCACCCCAGATACATGCTCGAGTGCAGAAAGGCCCAAGCCAAACGCCTCCAATGTGGTAGCAGTATCTGCTCCGAGTACACCAACCTCTAAACCCGTTTCGTTGTTGGACCCTTCATAACGAATGGCGTCCGGTACATCTTCCAAGTTTGCCGAGGGTTTTGTATCAAGAAACAAAGCGTGTCCTGGATTGAAGAAGTCTGGTGATCTTCCTTCAGCATTAAGTCCAGATAATAGGTTGGAGAAATCCAAGTCCCGTAACCGCTTAACATTAGTTTCAACTACCCTGGCTTCCCATTCTCCCCGGGATTCCCCAGAGTTTGTCAGGGTAATGGTTTTAGATGTCTCATCTCCAGGTTCTAGGTTTAACTGAATCGAATCAGGAAGGAAAGTTATCGCAGGAGGGGTAACTGCCTTCATCGTCAATATGACTTTAACCTCCGGATGGTTCGGGTCGTTTGACTTTACCGTTAAGCCAGCGGATATATTTTCACTTACTCTGGGTTGTCCAAAAATCTCGATAACTTCCTCCATCCCCGGATCTAAACTGAACTCCGCAGTATTGGAAGAAAAGGCTGAGTGATCAAA
>JABGUO010000196.1 GCA_018646565.1 Opitutia bacterium
ACCCCATTATGGCAGATATCAAAAAAGAATCAACAGCGAGCCTATGGTTTGCCCATTACCTCAAAGCTTGAAAATACTGACCGCCCCACCCTAATGAACTTCGTTGCAGAAGCGGGGAGAAAAGGTTTTTTGTTTGAAAAAACCAAAGGCCTCTTTCGGCTAAAAGATTGGAAAAATGTAGCCTTATTTGCAGAAGAAGTCCTGCCCCATTGGGAGAGAAGCTTTACTCTTCAATTTGAAGGGGATGCCAAATTACTTCGGCATGGGCAAAGAAAACTGAGCTGGGAAATTGAGGCACGGAGTAACGATGAGCAGGAAATGACTCTTCGAGAAAGCTTTCAGCTTGGCACTCATCGCCTCGGAAGTGAACATACTAGGAAAATTGCAAGAGCTCGAAACGGAACGACATATATTAGAGGTCATGGATTGGTTCGTCTCGACCAAGACCAACTGGAAGACTTTGAATGGTGGCAAAGGAATCGGGGTGATAGCCGAAGGACAAACTGGCCTCGGTATATGCTATTTTCTCTCTTCGCCCGAAAATACTTAAATGCCCGGCCAGATGGAAAATTAGCTGATTGGCAAAAAGCGATAATGAATCCAGAGAAAAATGGGGTTTCAAAAAAGTTTTCCTTTTTACGACCTTATCAAAGAGACGGAGTGGCTCACTTGAACACCTTGCACAAATTGGGGTGCCATGGCTTACTTGCGGATGAGATGGGCTTGGGAAAAACCGTTCAAACTCTCGCAATTCTTGCCGGAAACTCTCAACAAACTCTTTCCGACATTGTGATTTGCCCCGCTTCAGTCGTTCCAGTATGGGTGAGGGAAGTAAGAGAACGCTTTCCACAAATTAAAGTTCAAATTTTAAATAAAGAAAATCACTTTGAAAAAAAGGAAGAGCCATGCCTTTGGGTGGCAAGTTATACCCAACTGAGAAGACATCGCAGCCTACTTGATGAAAATAAATTTAGGTATGCGATTTTAGACGAAGCTCAATTAATTAAAAACCCGAAGGCAAAGGTTACCCAAGCATGCCTATCGATCGAAGCTGATCATAGACTTGCATTATCAGGAACTCCGATCGAAAATACTGCCCTTGATTTGTGGACCATTTTTCGCTTTCTCATGCCCGGATTATTAGGGGGAAGAAAAGAATTTGAAAATGAATTAATGGCCGATCCAGAAGCTACTGCAGTACTTCTTCGTAAACAAGTTACTCCCTTTGTATTACGAAGAATTAAAAGCGAAGTGGCCAAAGAATTGCCTCCAAAACTAGAAAATGAACTAAGTTGCGTCCTAAACGATGAACAGAGAAAAGAATATCGCAAACTAACTGAAGGTGCGATTGCAGAACATGGAGACAACTTAAAGCAAGCAATTAAGCACGCTCCCACTCATGTATTTTCTTTACTCACCCGACTCAGGCAAGTGTGTTGTGACCTTGCCTTGCTCCCATGGAGAGAAGGATTACCGCCTACTGGTTCAAAAGGAGAAATTTTGTTGGAAAAACTCAATGAACTTACCAGTTCAGGGACAAAAATAATCGTTTTCAGCCAATTTACATCCTTTCTCAAAATTTTAAAAAATTCGATTACTGAACAAATTCCAGACCTGCAAATTTTAGAACTGACCGGCTCGACCCGAAATCGTACACTGCCCGTGGAAACCTTTGAAAATTCCTCCGGGCCAACTGTAATGCTAGCCTCTTTGAAAGCCGCCGGTCTCGGAGTTACTTTAAAATCGGCAGATTATGTATTCCTAATGGATCCATGGTGGAATCCAGCAATAGAGGAACAAGCAATTGACCGGGCACACCGACTTGGCCGGACCAAGCCCACCTTTGTCTATCGGTTGGTGACTAAGGGAACTGTGGAGGAAAGAGTCCGAGCACTACAAATCTCAAAAAAGGAAACTTTTCAAAAAATTATCGGCGACATGGACCGTCCCAATGCACTGACTGATCACTTTACAAATCTAAAAGATTTGGTCGAATTAACAGATAGCTAGGGTCTTAAAACTTAATTGTACGAAATTTTACGCTTCTTCTGTATCGGTAACCGATGAAGTAGACTTCTTACGCCATTTTCTAAACATACGAAAGCCGGGTAGCATAAATAAACCAGTTACCATAATGTAAGTGGAAGGTTCAGGCGCAGCAGAAAATTGCAAATAAAAATCTCCACTGTTGTAATATACACTCCAATCCTG
>JABGUO010000197.1 GCA_018646565.1 Opitutia bacterium
CTTGGGATCAAAAGAAAATTACTACAACCTTACCTTGGGAACATTCCCACGACGAACCTGAACCCGAATCCGTAACATCATGAAAGTTATAGCCCTCTTCTCCTTCACTCTTTTTTTTACGACCCTAGGAATTGCACAAGAACTCCATTCATGGACTGATTTGCAAGGGCGTACCTTAGAGGCATCCTACATGAAGTCGGACGGGGTGACGGTTACGATCAATTGGAATGGAAAGGTAGTCCCTATTCCTTTAGCCTCTCTTTCGCCAAAATCTCAGGCGCTCGCTCAAAAGTTATCTGCTCCGAGTGTATCAGTAAATCCGTTTGACACTATTAAAGCCCCTGCGAATCCAAAACAATTACATCCATGGACTGATCTGCAAGGGAGAACATTAAAGGCTGTTTTTATAAAATCAGATTCAAGCACAGTGACCGTGGAGTGGCAGGGCAAAGTGGTGCCGTTACCACTCGCTAGTTTGAACCCGGAATCAAGGGCATTGGCAATGAGACTAGGAGGTGACTTTCGAACTAAGGTGGCACCCGTTGAAACCAAAAAAGAAGTGGAAATAATGAAGCCTGCTAGCAGTGGCAAACTCTCATTAGATGCGGAGCATAATTGGAAAAGTTCAACTGGAAGTTTAATCAAGGCAAAATTTATTTCTATTGAGGGAGATAGCATCAATTTAGCTCTTTATGGTGGCAGATCGGAGCAGTCGATTCCAATGGTCAGATTGTCGGAGGATTCAAGACAATTAGCCAAAAAGCTACAGGCTATGCTTGTTCAACAAAATAAACTGCAACAACAATTGGCAGGTAAAAGAAAGAGCATGAAAGTGCCGCCACTAGTGGAAGCTGACCTTGGAAAAAGCCATTCATGGAAAAGTTCGGATGGGAACCTAATTGAGGCAATTTTTGTGGCAGCCAATGAGAAGGGGGTTACATTATTGATGAAAAATAATCCCAACCGTCCTTATGAGTTGCCATGGGTAAGGCTCAGTCCTGAGTCTCAGGCCTTAGGGGAGGGATTGAAGAGATTAAAAGAGAAATTAATGCCCAAGAATCCAGCTATTTTGCCTGCAAATGGAGGTACATTATCAAGATACGGGGATGGGAAATGGAAGGGGTATAATACTGTACTGGAAAGTGCAGTTTATGATGTGGCTCTTCATTCAAGTGGTAATGTGGTGAAGGTTTGGTTGAAAAACCAAGGAAAGGAAGGAGATAGTGCCTTGGGAGAGCGAGCCAAGCGAGTTCCTTTAAGCGTCAATTTTCGTGCCTATTATTACCTCAATCCCGGGGAGCGAAATAAGCAATGGAGGCATCGAAAAATTGTTTCTTATGAAAATCCTCCCAAGGTTTCTATGGATCGAGAGGAAACTACGATTCGTGGAACTTTGGACAACGGTTCGACTTTTGAATATGTCATGCAAATCAACCATAGGGGATTGAGTTTTTGGGGAGAAGTGGATGAAAAAAAATCGGGTGAAAATGCTACTATTTTCAGCATTGCCCTTTATTCTCCAAACTTCATACCCGATGTGGCCAATAAAACGATGAAAGAAATTGAGCCTTTAGTAGGGGATGGTTGCTTATACATTGATCCATTAGAATCAAAACGGGCAAAAATTTCATTGCTAGATAAATGGACTGATGTACTCGGGAAATTCAGTGGGAATGCATGGAATCCAATCAAGTCTGCTGAATTAATGGGTTTTCCTTTTGGGTCTCATAAAATAAAAGTTACTCCGACGAGTCTAAGTGGAATGGTTTTTAGATGGGGCAAGGGGTACAGTGGAACTTTTCCATTCCAAGGAATTCACTTGGTGCATAGAACAGAAGATTCCTATGAGGCAGCATCTTCTAAAACTCCAAGTGATTACAAGAAGCGTTTGGAGATTCCAAAGAGCAAGAGGCTTAATGTAAATATTATTAGAGGTCGGGGATAGATTGAAGATTTTATTTCTTTTTCTGTTCCTCTTTTCCCTTTTTCCCCTACAGGGAAGTGAAATTGTTCGGGTAGCCAGTTTTAACCTCAGGAATTATTTATCCTGCGATCGAATGGTGGAGGGAAAGTGGCGACCAGATTACCCCAAACCTGAGATTGAAAAGAAGGCCGCTCGTTTGATGATTCGCTCCGTCAATCCAGACATCTTAGTTCTACAGGAGATGGGGGATTATCGTTACTTAGTAGAGTTATGGGCCGATTTGAATGTGACGGGCGGTCCCTATTATCCCTATGCAGTCTGGAAGCCTAACAGGGAAGAAAAGGAAGTTCGCCATCTTGCTTTATTTTCAAAATACCCCCCCGTTTCAACGAGCAATCACCTTGACCTGACATTTCCCTACTTTGAAGGATCAGCAAATTCTGGGCGTGGTTTGCTTGAAGTTAACTTTCGACAATCAGGAGTAGCCTTTTCTTTATTTAACCTACATTTAAAAAGCATGTGGACGGAAAGAAAAGATGATCCACAGGCTCGAATTCGCAGGGAAAAAGAAGCCCGGACTATGCGTAATTTCATTAGAAAAAAATATCCGCCTGAGAGTAAGCCTAATTATTTAGTCGTGGGAGATTTTAATGATCATAAAGACTCCGCTGCCCTCAGGCGTTTTACCACAGTGAATGACACTATTTTATCGAATGCCATTTCCTGTGCTGATTCCAGAGGGCATTTATGGACCCACTACTTTAAGAAGCAGGATAGTTATTCCCGAATTGATTATATTTTAGCAAGTCCCAACCTGATGAATTACCATCTGCCGGAGTCAGGAAGAATTATGGATTTTAAAACGAGTGGAATTGCATCCGATCATCGCCTAATCTA
>JABGUO010000198.1 GCA_018646565.1 Opitutia bacterium
CATTTTTTTCTTTTTCTCTAACGCTGCATTGTAAGATTGGATGCTAGCCAAAAGATTTTTTTCAGCAGTTATTACATTTTTCTCGATAGATTTTTTGCTCAGTAATGTCTGATTGATCAGGCCTTGTTGATTCTTCACTTTTTCCGTTGACTGAGCCAGTAAAGCTTCGAGGCTTTTCGTTTTCTGAGCGGAGGCGAGCAGGGGTTGGCTGTCATTTGAATCTTTTGCCGCCGCAATCGTCTCTTGGTGTGCTTCTCTTTGAATGGCGAGTAGGGCAGCCCGTTCCTTTTGCTTATTCGATTCAGTGGATAATATTTGATTATCCTTCACTAGTTTCACGCCCAGCTTTTTCAATTCAACTTTAAGGTCCTTAGATTCTTTATCTTTGGATGCTTTTTCCACTCCCATTTTTTGCAGAACAGCAATCGAATCTCTCCACATTTTCTCGGTCGCTGAATGTGCTGCGGTGGCAAGTTTATTGTCGTTCTCCGACTTAGCTAAATATTCTACGTTTTTAGCATGCTCAGCTTTTGCAATGCCTGTGGACTTAATAACAAGATCACGGGCTGAAAGGGCATGCTCAAATGCTCTCTTAGTTTTTTCAAATTCTTGCTTGGCCAGGTTTAGGGAATCACTGATTTCAAGAGGATTTGCACGAAGTTCTCCCACTTTTTTTCCATCGGATGTCTCCCAAACGGATACCTGTCCTGACCAGTCTGCAGCAACGATCCGGGAGCCATCGTGGGAGTAACAAACTTCCATAATGATATCGTTAAAACCACTGACTGTACGAATACCTTTTCCATCCCCTGTCCAAAGTTTTACATTTTTGTCTCTGCCACCGGTTGCGATATTTCCTTTTGAATCAAAATAGGCAGTCATGGTTCCGCCAGGATGTGCATTCCAAGACTTCACCTGTTTGCCATTGATCATTTCCCAAGTGCGTACAGAGCCTTCTTCGCAGACCGAGACGAGTATATTTGAATCTGCTCGCCAGGATAAGTCGTTAATACCCTGTTTATGTCCGTCTAGTGTGTAGAATGGATTACCAGTCTCTGCTTCCCAAATATGCAGTCCTCCGTTCCGATCTGCGGTCGCAAGGAGAATACCATCCGGGGAGAATGCAACCTGTGTTACCCACTCTGAATGTTTTTTGATTTCATAAAGCAGTTCGTTGGATGCAACATCGTACACTTTTATAAGTTTGGATGGGCTGCCAATTGCCAGCAAGCTCTGGTCAGCGGAAAGATCGGCAGTGAGTATAGCGTCATATTCCTCCCCCATAGTAAGGAGTCTTTTTCCAGATTCGACCTCCCAGGCGGCCACTCTTCCGCTTTTTCCTCCGCGTCCGCCACCGGCCACAATCAATTTTCCATTTCGGCTAAATGTGAGAGATTCGATAAATCCTTCGGGGTAGGGGAGTACGCCCATCAATTTAAGTGTTTGTGTATTATAAAGAAGGACCTGTTTTTGCCCGGCAATTGCGACAAGGGGGGACCATGGGGCGGAAGCCATCGCCGAAGGTGCAAAAGCACGATTTGTGACTACGGATGGTTCGAGGGATAGATGCCTGGGCATCGGAGGTGGTCCGTCCGGTTTTCCGTTGCTTACATTTCCCAGTACAAGGTTGACAGTTGACTTCTTTTTTTGAATCGGTTTTCCCGTTGCTGTGGGAAGAAGGCCCAGGTCGATCCATTTTTTTACCAAGTCAATTTCCTCTTGTGGCATTTTGTCCTCTCGTTGAGGCATGTACGGCTTTTCAACCCGGGCTATTAATTTATAAAGGTAACTATTTTCACCATCCCCGGATATTACACTTTCTCCTGAACTTCCTCCGACCAGAATGGCGTTCATATTGGTCAGGTCTAATCCGCCTCTTGCCCGGTCCGCGTTGTGGCAGGAGTTACATTTCGATTCGAAGATGGGCATGATGTCATCCTCAAGATTTGGTTTTTCGGGAGAAGCTAAGACTCCAGTAATTGATAATAAATAGAGTGCGGTAATGGGTGAAGTAATTTTCATGCCTAACGAAAAAAAATTATTTCAGGTTCGAAATAATTAGTGGTTAAAGATAAATTCCTTTGAGTTCAAAAGAGCCCAAAAAATATCCGTCAGACTTTCTGTCGGATTTTCAGTGTCTATGGATGCCAATAAATTTTCTTTTTCATTCCCCCTGGGAAGTCGTGAGTAACATCGTAGATAGAGATCTTCGATTATTAACGCCGGTGATTTTCCATCCTTTACCATCGTTTGAATTACTTTCCCCTGATTGATTCGGCTGTTGGTCACATCTCCATTTAAAAGATGAAGTGCCTGAGACATATTTGGCTCCATCACAACTTCGCATGAGCAAACCGTCTCTCTGGTCGCCCGGCCAAATGTGGTCAGGAAGTAGTTGCTGAATCGACCATCGGCGATTTGCAGAGCCCGGGCACCCAATGGCAGACCTTGGAATTTATTCTTAGTCTGGGTTACCTGCGAGATTACATCGAGAAGAACTTCAGCCCTCATCCTGCGAAGTTGTGCCCGGGCAAAGTTTCGCAGGTCATCCTCGTTGGATGGATTTGTGCGCGTACTTAATTGATAAGCTCTGGAATTACAGACATCACGAACAAGTTTTTTAAAATCGTAATTATATTCTGTGAATTGGCTGGCTAATTTATCGAGCAGTTCAGGATTGGAAGGTGGGTTGGATATTCGCACATCATCTACAGGCTCAATGATACCCTGTCCGAAGAAATGTGACCAAACAATATTGGCTAGATTACGGGCAAAAAATGGATTGTCAGGAGAAGCCAGCCAGTCCGCCAAAACCTTTCTTCGATCTGTACCTTTTTTGATATCAGGTGTTTCCCCACCGAGAAATTTTGGTGGCATAGGCTTCTTATGAATCGGATGGTTGATCTCACCACTATTACGGTTGTAAATAATGGATTCCCTCGGGTCCGCGCCGCGCTTGCGACCGACCTGGCTAAAGAAAGAGGCGAATGAATAGTAATCATCCTGAGTCCACTGATCAAATGGATGATCGTGACACTGAGCACACTGAATCCTCATTCCCATAAAGACCTGAGCCACATTTTCAGTAATTTTTAAATTGTCCCGTTCGATCTGGTAGTAATTCGTAGCCGGGCTCACAAAAGTCCCTCCTTTCGCAGTAAGTAATTCCCGAACAATTTGATCCATCGGCATATTATTGGCAATTCGATCCTTGATCCAATTGAAATAGAGCAGGGTTGATTTATAACTTACTCCGTTGTTATCATCGGTTCGAATTTGGAGAAGTTCCGCAAATTTCATGACCCACATATCGGTGAATTCTTTTCGGTCTAAAAGTTCATCAACGACCAGTTCCCTCTTATTCGTATTTGAATTTTTGAGGAAATTTGCGGTCGTTTCCGCATCCGGAACCGCACCCGCCACATCCAGGTACACTCTTCTTAAGAAAACCTCATCCGAGCAAATTTCAGAAGGGTAAATTCTCAGTTTATGAAGTTTATCATGCACCAGGTCATCGATATAATTATTAGTAGAAAGAGAAGGCTTTTTGTATTGTAAATCTTCCGGTATCACAATGGCCTGAGTTCCCTTTGTAAAAACATCAAATCGAGCGGTAATAAAAGCTTCACCTCTTTTCTCTGCAGTAACGATTCCATTTTTATCAACATTTGCGGAGACATCATTGTTAGATTGAAATACTGACAACGAGGTTACATCACGAGTGGTTCCGTCCGAATAATGAGCAATCACAATCATTTGCTGTTTTGCCCCCCTTCCTTCAAGCAGAAGGCTTTTAGGCAGAAGTTCTAGGTCGGTGGGCTTCGCAATATCTTTTGGATCCTCCGGTGCTCCTCTTTTTAACCAATTGACCAATGTGTGCCAGTGGTCACTATTTTTTTCAAATAGTTTCCCACCCGTGTGAGGAACAGCTGCGATGGCTTTTTCCACCAGCATACTTTCTTCAGGAATCGCCAAGTTGATCCGTCTTGTTCCCTGTTCCCGAGTTATGCGGTGATGGTCACCCTTTGCATCATACCCAAAAAGGGAAAGCATAAAGCGATCCTGACCGCGGGCAGA
>JABGUO010000199.1 GCA_018646565.1 Opitutia bacterium
CAAACCGAGCGTATCCTCCTACATCGAAGTAAAAAAGGACCGAATGGTGAACTGGAGCCCGACGATGAATACATCGACCTTGACGATGAACCTGACCACGACGAACTCTGTCGGCGTGAACAACTTTTCTTTCTTGATGGAATTTTAGAAAAAACTGATTTAACGGAGCATCAAAACAGTGCTATCCGGGCCAGTGAAATTGTGCTGGCTGCTGATCAATCTTTCAGAAATGGAGAGACCATCAAACTCTGAGCTCTTCTATCTCTATCGATGCAGTACTCTTCTTTTGTTAAAAAATGATATCAGAACAGACTCGCAAACGCCTAAAGAACCAATCTGAAATCTTACGCACAATTCGAAGAAAAGGTGCAACCAGTCGTTCTTTCATTAGTTCATCCTGCGGGATCCGCAAAGCAAGTGTTACCAATATATGCAGGGATTTAGTGGATCGCGGATCCCTGAATGAAAAGACTCCTGGATTTTACCGCTCCGAAATAGAGCTCTCATCGGAGTATTGGAGATCATTGGCTATTTTTATAGGCCCAGGAGAAATTATAGCCACTATTGTGGATCATAATGGAAAGGTCTATGAAGAATGGACTCAAAAAATGGGGAACCCAAAAAGTCCGGAATCCATTGTTTCAGTGATTGTAGCATTAATAAATAAGGCATCGAAATTAAAAAAATCCATTGTGGGAATAGGAATTAGTGTGCCCGGAATCATAAATGCAGAAAAAGGAATATGCCTATCTGCCGTTAATTTGGGAAGATGGCACGACTTCCCTCTTGTTGAAGAAATTACGAAAAGACTTCCTGAAGGTTCCCCAAGGATTGTCATAGAAAATGATGCGAATGCAGAATTGATGGGAAATCATTGGTTTGGTGGTTATGGAGAAACACTTGAAAATTCCCTCTATATCTCCCTCGGTGAAGGAATTGGTTGTGCCCAACTTTTGGAAGGAAATATTGTTAGGGGTCGCCGTTTTGCAGCGGGAGAAATTGGATGCCTTCCTTCAGGAAACGAAAAGAGACCCTGTTCATGCGGGAAAATGGATTGCCTTCAAACGTATTGTGGAGAATTGGGCATCATTCAATCAGTTAAGAGCCAAAACAAGGAAATCGCCCACCATTCAATTGCCCAAATTTGTCAGTTGGCAAAAAAAAACTTAGGGATAAGACAACAGCTTATCGAAGCGTACCAACCTCTAGTTCAGCAAATATCCACAATGATAGCATTAACTGACCCTGCTCAGATTGTAGTCGGATGCCCTGATCCTAAGATGGACAGTATCATACCGGAAATTTTATCAACAGGTTTAAAAAACCTACTGAGTTGGACAGACAAAGAAGGTATCCCTGTTCTTGCTGGATTAAATCCAATAAAATCGGGAATATTAGGTGCAGCCGTAAGTGTATTCAAGAACGCATTTCAAGATGAAGCCCATATTTGAAGATCTAATAAAGATGCCTTCCGAGTTCGTGACATGTTAAGACAGCTTAATGTAATGAACTAACTCAATTTAGAAACGACCGAACACGAGAAAATGAGAAACAAATTTTTCTCATTTCTTCACAACCTAAAATCCATTCAAAATTTACGCTAAGTTTAACCTAGGTTTTTAGAAAAATGGGGGTGTCATCTGTCTTTTTTAACTGTACCATAAAAATAATTTATTTTCTAAAAATGAAGAGATCAGGCTATTGTATCATGTCGTAATTTAACAAATTTTTGACGCGATATGCGGTTTCGTAATCAATACCTTTATTGTATAGTAAGAATTGTCCCCTTGATTTCCCATCATAATATTAATGACCTACTGTAAGCCTCACTTAATTCTTTATATTCTTACTTTATTTGTAGGCCGTTTGCTTAATGCTGCCCTACCTGTTGACTTCACGAACGAAGTTCGCCCGATTCTGTCCGAATATTGCTTCCATTGTCATGGCCCGGACAAGAGCACTCGCAAGGCTAAGCTTAGGCTTGATTTATCTGAAGGTGCCTTGCGAGATCTCGGCGGATACTCTGCGGTTATTCCCGGTAAGCCCGAGGATAGCGAATTGGTCTTCAGACTTCATAGCGAAGATAAAGATGAGCTCATGCCTCCCCCGAAAACCGGCAAACGGCTATCAGAAAAACAAAAGAAAATCCTCGAAGATTGGATTAAACAGGGAGCCGAATATGAGGAACATTGGTCTTTTCTTCCGATTGATACCCCCTCGGTTCCGACTAAGTCCACCAAAACTAAATCCAAGCATTCGGTGGATCGATTCTTGGCCAAAAAACTCGAAACAGAAGTTTATTCCTTTGCTCAACCAACAGAGAAGAAGACGCTTCTTCGTCGCCTGTATTTTGATTTACTGGGGATGCCCCCTACCCTGGAAGAAGCAAATCAATTTTTAAAGGACAAATCTGATAATGCTTACAACCGTTTAGTCGACCGTTTATTGGCGGATCAAAGATTTGGGGAGCGCATGGCAGTACACTGGCTGGATCTTGTTCGCTATTCCGACACAATCGGCTATCACAGTGACAATTTCATGGAGGTCTCCGCATATCGTGACTATGTCATCGATGCCTTTAATGAAAATATGAGCTACGATCAATTCGTAATTGAAAACCTGGCCGGTGATCTCATCCCCAGGTCTAGCAAACGCCAAAAAATTGCTTCCGGCTACAATCGTCTTCTTCAAACCACACAAGAAGGAGGTGCCCAGGCTGCTGAATATACAGCCATTTACCAAGCCGATCGGGTTCGAAACTTTGGTGTTGTTTGGCTGGGAGCAACCACTGGGTGTGCACAATGCCATGATCACAAGTTCGACCCTTTTACGATTAAGGATTTTTACTCTCTCGCCGCTTTTTTTGCTGATCTGAAAGAAAGACCAGTGGGCAAAAGGAGCCCCAACCTCTATCTTCCGACTCAAGTACAGAGTAATAAGCTTCAGGAACTTGAGAAGAACAAGCAGTACCTGGAACAAGAAACAAAAAATACAAAAAACCTTTTGGAAAAAGAAAGGACAGATGCATTAGTAAACTTGAAAAAGGCCCTTCGCGAATTTTCCTATGCCGAACCGAAGGACAAAGAGCCCCAAATAAGCGAACGGATTTGGGCAGATGACACAGCTCCCGCAGATGCTCAACTTTCTGGTAAGTGGGAACTGGTCAGCTCTCCCGTTTATTCCGGAGCCAAATCGATCGTCCGTGCGGGCAAGGGGAATAACCAGCATTACTTCATAAACTCGAAATCTCCCCATACCGTGACCTCTGATGAAGACGAATTCTTCGCTTATACTTTTCTCGATCCGGAAAATCCACCGAGGCAAATTATGTTACAATTCAATGATGGGTCGTGGGGACACCGGGCTTATTGGGGTGAATCTCTGATTCCCTATGGTCAGGAAAACACAGTTAGCCGGGTAAAAATGGGACCGCTACCCGATTTGGGGAA
>JABGUO010000020.1 GCA_018646565.1 Opitutia bacterium
ACAACCACAGTGTTGTTTTCAAAAACTTAAAACCGGAAACCACCTATGTGTATCGGGTGGGAGATGGACAAAAATATTGGTCTGAGTGGATTCAATTTAAAACGGCCAAGTCCAGTTATGGAAAATCCCAATTCGTTTATTTTGGAGATGCTCAGAATGATGTGCTCGATCATTGGTCCAGGGTCATACGTATGGCCTATAAAACCGCTCCAGATGCTTCTTTCGCAGTTCATGCGGGAGATTTAATTAATTTAGCACACCGTGATCATGAGTGGGCCGAATGGTTTAAAGCCGGCGGTTTTCTCCATAGCCAATGGACTGCTATCCCTGTGGCGGGTAATCATGAGTTTATGCCCCCAGGTAAAGGTATTCCTAGGAAACTCTCCATTCAGTGGCGTCCTCAGTTCACATTGCCCGTCGTGGATCATTTGGATGCATCTCTTCACGAAACTGTCTATACCGTAGATTATCAGGATATTCGCATCATTGTGCTTAATTCTAATGAGAAACAAGAACAGCAGACGAAGTACCTAGAGTCTCAATTGAAAAACTGCTCGGCTAAGTGGAAAATTGTTACCTGCCATCACTCTGTTTTTTCTCCAGCCAAAGGTCGTGACTTCAAATTTGCCCGACAAAACTGGAAGCCTTTATTTGATAAATATGAAGTGGATCTGGTTCTCAATGGGCACGATCACACATATGCACGGGGGCATGTTCCCACCCGTACATCTGAGGAAGGCAGCAAAGAGCTTGGCACTATTTATGTAACTTCTGTGAGTGGGCCAAAGCAGTACGGGCTCGATAAAAAACAAATTGAATCCTACAAGTCGCAAGGCTACCACTCAGACAAAACCGCAGAGCAAACTCAGTTCTTTCAGGTAATTACCATTGAAGGTGATACCTTGAGCTATGTCGCTTACACCGTGTTAGGGGATGAATATGACCGAGCGACTATCAAAAAGAATTTTGCTACCGGGGAGAAGTCTCTAATCGATTAAAGGTTTTGTCCCGCCCATATCTATGGGCAAAGATTCAGCACATGGCAGAACCTATGAGCAGCAGTGAATTGGAAGGGTTTGTCTCGGCATGCACTCATTCGACTTCCTGTACTTCCAGAGATATAATTCAGTCTTTGTGGAGTGGTTATGGGAAAATTGAAAGGTGGAGGTTATCTGGAAGTGAGTACAAACAAATTATTACCAAGCAGGTAATTCCTGAGGTTGGTGATCACCCCCGTGGGTGGAATACTGATCTTTCCCATCAGCGTAAACTCAACTCGTACCAAGTGGAAACCAACTGGTATGAGTCTACTCGTAACCGGGATAAGCCCTTACTTGCCCGCGTGCCACATTGCCTTGGTACTAAAAAGTTGGGCGATCAGGTTTTACTCGTGCTCGAGGATATGGATGCATCCGGATTTGCCGGGCGTAGAAACTGGGTCAATCAGAGGGAGTGGCAGGCGTGTGTTCGGTGGTTGGCATCCTTTCATCTGGAAAACATGAATCAATCCACCGAGGGCTTGTGGGAGTCGGGAACATACTGGCACCTGCAGACCCGACCCGATGAACTTGCCCGGTTGGATGACTCCAAATTACGAGAGGCTGCTCCGGCCATTGACCAAAAATTAAAGGGTGCAAAATATCAGACCTTGGTTCATGGGGACGCCAAGCTGGCGAACTTTTGTTTCAACCAAGAGGGTACTGAAGTGGCTGCGGTTGATTTTCAGTATATTGGTGGAGGATGTGGGATGAAGGACCTTGCCTACTTTGTTGGTAGTTGTTTTCGGGATGAGGATGCCGAGGAAATCGAGCAAGAGGTCCTAAACTTTTATTTTTCTCAGATTCGAGAACTTGTTGAAAATGAAGATTTCCAAATATCTGCGGATGAATTGGAAGCGGACTGGCGCCCACTTTACCGGGTGGCCTGGGCAGATTTTCACCGATTCATGAAGGGCTGGAGCCCCGGGCACTGGAAACTTAGCGATTACAGTGAGCGGATAACCTGTCAAGTGATCGAGTCTTTAATCGTATGAGCCTAGTTCTTGATTTAAACGAACTGGCCCAGTGTGCTTTACATGCCGCCCAGGCGGCTGGGAATGTGATTCAAGGATTTTGTGGTAGGGAAGTGGAGGTGTTTTCCAAAAAAGGGGGAGACTCTCTGGCATCTCAGGTGGTTACAGAAGTGGACCGTAAAGCACAGGATGCGATTCTTGAAGTTCTTCGACCAAGCATGGATTTGTATAATTTGGCCCTGCTTACTGAAGAGAGTGAGGACGATGGCTCCCGCTTCGAGAAGGAATATTTTTGGTGTATTGATCCACTGGATGGCACCCTCGCATTTAGTGAAGGAGAGAATGGGTATGCTGTATCGATCGGACTGGTCGCCCGCGATGGTTTCCCACAAATCGGGGTGATTTATGATCCGGTGAGCGAGGTTCTTTGGCACGCAGTGAAGGGGCAGGGGGTGAAAAGAAACGGCCAACATTGGAAGGTCACAGACCGACATGATACCCTTACTTTTACTTATGACCGAAGCTTTGAGGCTCACCCACAATTCTCCTCTTTGTGCCATACATTAAGTGAAGTTGGGCGAGAGCTTGGCCTCAAGGGTATCGAGGCTTTGCAGTATGGGGGCTCAGTCATGAATGCTATGCACGCCTTGGAGAACGGCCCCGGTTGCCACCTTAAGCTACCCAAACCGGAAGAGGGAGGGGGCAGTCTCTGGGATTATGCCGCAACCGCCTGTATTTATGAGGAAGCCGGTGCCTGGGTGACGGATGTCTATGGGCAACGCCTTGAGCTTAACCGCAGGGAATCCACCTTTATGAATCACCGTGGTGTCCTGTACGCGGTAGATCAAGAACTAGCTACAACGAT
Source organism: Opitutia bacterium (assembly GCA_018646565.1). Taxonomy (GTDB): domain Bacteria; phylum Verrucomicrobiota; class Verrucomicrobiia; order Opitutales; family Seribacteraceae; genus Seribacter. Next base: position 2,877 of record JABGUO010000020.1, read on the forward strand.
TACTAAGTCCCCCTTTTTTACGCAGTAACTTTTGCCCTTTGACATGACCCAAATTTTTTTGGGTAGGCTGGTTTGCATGAAGTGTATTGAATGACGCAAATCAAAAGATTTTTAACGCAATGATTCTAAAAATACATTTGTTACTCCTTGGGTAATGGAGTGGTATTAAAGATGTGCCCAATCTATTTACATTTTTGCTTGTGTTTTGCATGCCATTGGTTGCTTTTTTCGAGTCCCTGAATTTCAATTGGGATGTTCGGCCAGTTTAGTTAAAAATTTTACCTTCTTCTCTTACTTCCTAAATTATGAAAAAAATCAATCGTTTGCTTTTCGCTCTACTTTGGTTGCCTGTGCTTGCTCCGGCCAATCCATTTTCCGAGCTTTACTATTACCGGGCGGTGGAGCCCGGTCCCACTAAGATATTGGAATGTGATCTTGCCGTCTATGGCGGTTCGCCTGCCGGAGTGGGTGCTGCCATCCAGGCGGCCAAAATGGGAAAAAAGGTATTATTTTTCTCTTTCAATGATTTTGTGGGTGGCCTCACTTCGGGCGGGTTGACTGCAACCGATGTGGGAAGGAAAAAATCCATTGGTGGCTTGGCTAAGGAGTTTTATGGTCGGATTGGTCGAATCAGGGATTTCTCTCCATCAGCGGCGGAGAAACTTTATCTTACCATGCTCGAGGAAGCGGGGGTGAAAGTGTTGTTTCGACGCTGTTTGGAATCGGTGGAAAAAGAGGGTTCGCGGATTGTTTCTGCAACGATGGATACGGGGGAGACGGTAAAGGCAAAAGTTTTTGTAGATGCCACCTACGAGGGCGATCTCTTCGCGGCTGCCGGAGTTTCCTATTATGTGGGCAGGGAGCCTTCTTCGACCTATGACGAGTCTGTGGGTGGGCAATGGCAAACGCTTTCCTACAGAGATGTTTACCAGTTCTGCAGACTTCCGATCAGCCCCTATTTGGTGCCGGGTGATCCGAAGTCGGGCCTGCTTCCTGAAATATCGTCTGATCCGGCAGGCAAACCAGGGGAGGGTGATTTTCGCGTTCAGGCTTATAATTTTCGGATGTATCTTTCAAACAGACCAGGTAAAATTTCTTTTCCCAAACCAAGAGGGTATGATTCCACTCGCTACGCTTTACTGGGTCGGTTCCTTAATTTTGATCCCAAGCTCCGTTGGACCTTACATTATACGGTGGCTCCCATGACTGACGGTCCTGTGCAAATGCGTAATGGCGATTCAAACAACGCCGGTAGCTTCTCCAGCGATTATATCGGTGGAAACCACCGGTGGCCGGATGGTACCTACGAGCCGGTTTCCTTCTCCCAGCTGCCACCTCCCCGTCGAGGCCTGCCCGTTTCCCTGCTCAATCTTTATGAGTTGCGGGAAGATATTTTTCAGGACCATGTCTCCTATCAACTGGGACTTCTTTATTTCCTGGCTAACGATCCGCAGGTTCCCGAAAAGCTTAAGGAAAGGGTGAACCGTTTCGGTTTGGACCCCAAGGAATTCAAGAAGACGGGTCATTGGCCGCATCAGCTTTATGTGCGTGAGGGCCGCCGTATGCTTTCCGACTATGTGATGACTCAGGCAAACTGTGAATCCACACGATCCGTGGATGATTCAATTGGTCTGGCCTCGTACCCAATGGACTCACACTCCTGCCAGCGCGTAGTCGTTAAGGAAAAGGGAACCATGACGGTTCGCAACGAAGGTAATATGGGTTACAAATGTCCACAGCCCTATCCAATCGCTTACCGTTCCATTGTTCCCAAGAAAGAAGAATGCAACAACCTACTGGTTCCTCTTTGTCTCTCTGCATCCCATGTTGCCTATGGCTCAATCCGTATGGAGCCTGTATTTATGATCATGGGGCAGAGTGCCGGAGTCGCCGCAAGTTTGGCTATGGATGCAGATGTTTCCGTGCAGGACATTGATATGGATAAGCTCCGCCAACACCTCGAAGCAGAGAAGCAGGTTTTGTACCCTTAATCTCTATATAAAAATTAAAGTCTCATTCATGAAAGTGAAAATTTTTTCGACTAGTCTTTCTTTTAAAAGCTACTCGATGATATTAGAATGGATACTCTGCTATCTACAAAACGACGCGACTTTCTGCCTGATCAATAAAATGACTAGAAAATCAAAGAAATTATCTTGAAATATCTTCCGTTCACCGCACTTCTCATCACTTACTCTTCCCTCTTCACATTTCACTTTTCTGTGGCGGCGGAGCCTGAGCGCCCCAATATTCTCTGGTTGGTATGTGAGGATATTAGTCCTCATTTGGGATGTTACGGGGATACGCAGGCACACACGCCGAATCTCGATCAATTGGCCGCAGATGGGGTTCGTTTTTC
>JABGUO010000200.1 GCA_018646565.1 Opitutia bacterium
AATGGAACGGATAAGGATGTGTTCAATTACCTGAACGCAAACAACCTGAACCGTACGGATCTCAATCAAATTGCCTTTCGCCTGCGCAAGGAAAACGAAGGGGGATCGGGTAAGTCTTTCTATGACCGGCTGCTCAAACAACTGGATACTCGCTTCCATTACCAAAATACGATGTGGTCCTATGCCTTCTATCATCGGGACCTCGATCGATTTAGCGAATATTTGACTAAGTCATCCTTTGCCAATCAGTGCGGACTCTGGATTAAGAGTACATTGCTCAACCTCGATCCCGTGGACAGGAAATGGTACGAGCAGTTGGAATATGCTCCACTTGTTCATGCACGGGCACACAGACTGGGAAAAGAAAGAAGAATTCTAAATGACCGTCTGCGCGGACAGTATCTAAAACTACTGGATGTTCTTAAATATAAACCAAAATTAAATCAGCAGGATCATCTCATGCTCACCTATTACCTCTTTGCCCAGGATCGAATTGAGGAAGGTCTTGCCCACTTTGATCAGGTCGAGCGCAACAAAATTCAGGAAAAACTGCAGTATGATTATTTTGCAGTGAACGCGGCCTTCTATCGACTGGAAATCGACAAGGCCGAAAAAATTGCCAAGACCTATGAAAACTTTTCCATCGACCGCTGGCAGAAACTCTTTGATGAGGCTTTAGCCCATATTCGCGAAGCCAAGGCAATCCTCGATCCCAAGATTGTCGACAAGGAGGAGCGCGACCAGCAGATGGATCAACTGGCTGATACCGAGCCCGCGTTCTCGTTTGAATTTGTCGACGACCAGATTCGAATTGAACACAAACATATCGAAAATGCTCGAGTACGATTTTTTCCGATGGAAGTGGAACTACTCTTTTCCCGACAGCCCTTCGCTAAAAATGAAGCCGATCACTTCACCCTCGTTTCTCCGGACGGGGAGGAAACCATCGCCCTGAAAAAAGCGGATATGCAAACCACTTATCGATTACCCGAAAAGTACCGACGTAAAAATGTGATGATTGAAATTGAAGCCGGTGGAAAACGTAAAGCCCAGGCCTACTACTCGAATCGATTGAATACCGAACTCACCCCTGAATACGGCCGGGTACGGATCCTCGATAAAATCACCGGCAAACCCCTGCCCAAAGTCTATGTCAAAACCTATGTCCGGATGAACAACGGGGATGTTCGCTTTTACAAAGACGGCTACACCGACCTGCGAGGAAAGTTCGAATACGCATCGCTTAATACCGATGACCTCGACCAAGTCCAACGCTTTGCCCTCCTCATAATCGATCCCAGAGCTGGCGCTCAGATCGAGGAAGCAGCACCACCCACACGGTAAATCAATTTATCTTTGCGAGGAGTGAGCAGAGCGGACGACGCGGACGACTTGTCTCTTCGCTCTCTGTGAATCAGTCGATCGCCAAGGGCTTACAGCCCTCGCGATGACAAAGGATGAAAGAATGGAGAGCCTGGAATATAACTCAGTCAGGAACCGCACCGGCATGGGAACAAACTCCGGCAGCGATCTGACAGGCATCAGCAAGAATTTCCGTATATTCTTTCCCTTGAAGTAATCCCATCGTCATTGAGGCGGTAAAGGAATCCCCTGCCCCCACCGTATCGACCAAGTTTGCAGGTATTCCCGATTGTTCAACCATTCCATTGGCATGTACAAGAATCGCACCCTCTGCACCTTGGGTCATTACCACGAGATACAGTCCGAATTTGGTTCGTAATTCCCCGAGTATATTAAGATCACCTCCAGATGAATCAATGTCACAGGCTTGGCAGACCCGTTCGAGTTCCTCATCGCTTATCTTCAGGATGGAGCAGAGGGCAATCGATTCTCGAATCAGGGCGTCATCAAAAAATGGTGCCCGTAAATTGATATCGAGTATTCGCTGCATGTTCTGATCTTTGGCAATTGCCAATGCCTTGCGGATCCCTACCCGTGCGGACTGTCCGCGTTGACCGAGGGTACCAAAATAAAGAGCATCTGCATTTGTCACAATTCTTGCGATCTGTTCGTTCCATTTCCAATGATCCCAGGCTGCATTTTCTCCAATCGTAAAGGTGGGCAATCCGGTCTCCGTAAGTTCCACATGAACAACCCCGGTGGGGTAATCCTTCATAACCTGAACAAGATCGATAGTAACCCCGTGTTTCCGGTAAACCTGTAAAAGGGCTTTTCCCCGCTCATCCTCCCCTACTCCGCTTACCATGTGCACATCTGCACCAAGAATCGAAGCATGACAAGCATAGTTGGCAGTGGCTCCTCCAAAACGAGGACCGTCAGGAAACAAGTCCCAAAGTCCATCCCCCATAGCCACGATTCGTTTTTTCATTGAGATAATTCCTTTGTAATAACTTTGGAAACTTGAGCGGCGAGAAGATCGCGTCCAGCATCATTATAATGAACATCATTTGCTCCTAGCTGATATTTTGCCCGATCTTTACCGATCAATGAATAAAGATCATTAATTGCCACCCCGTACTTTTTCATCACCGCAAGGGCAGACCGGTTAAATTTCTCTGCCCGTTCGTCCTCCACTATAAACTGAACCTTTTTTTCCGGACCAATGCAGGGGGGCGTGGTCACCGCAAATACCAGTTTGGCTCCGGATGACTTCAGTTTTTGTACAATCCCTTCCAAACTCTTTGCATAGGATTGAGCTGTGGCTTTTTTGTTCTGTTTCCAACCGTACCAATCCCAGAGTCCGAAGTTAAAATGAATCAGGTCCCATTTTTCTTCGCCTATCCATAGTAGAACATTTTCATCACCAAATGCCGACCACCGGCAATTGGTTTTGGGGCGATGTACATTGGCTTTTCCGTCCAAAAGTTTTCGTACCCGGGGGGTGTATCCAATGGAAATCGAATCCCCAATGATAAGAACCCTGGGCAACTTCGGATCATCCACAGGATTATCAAAAGGTTTAGTAAAAGGGTCTGACTTTCCAGAAAGAGGAAGACAAAGAAATACTAAAAAGAATGAAAACAAGTAAAAGCGATTTTTCATAAAAGAGTATTAAAATAGTTTTAATTGCCTAGGGTCAAGGCGAGGACCTCTCTTTTCAATCAAGACGCCATATCTCGAAATTCCTGGGT
>JABGUO010000201.1 GCA_018646565.1 Opitutia bacterium
AAACCTTTCCAACCAAGTAAATCACAACTTTGCACAGGATCGAAAAAATTTATTTTTTAATTTAGGATACACATGGGGTAATCTTAAAAAACTTGCTACAGATTGGAAAACTCTGGAACAAAATGCGGAAATTGAAAAATCTTTGAGCGATCAATTTAATCGAGAAATTTTATTAAATATTGATGCGCTCAGCATGCGCTCGGAAGTTGAACATTCAAGAAAAGATCCAAATTCCGGCTTTGTTAAAGATGCCGGTCAAGCCTCCAGGGCCCTTCTCGAACTTAAACAAAAATTGAATGACCCGGCAGTGGAAAAACCTGAACAGGTAGAAAACTTATCCGATATTTGCCTATTAATTTCAGATTCTTTTCGGGTGCTTGAGATGTATCAAATTGTTCTTCAATCAGCCAAACAGGCAGTGTATTTCACCAACTTGGAAAAACGATCTGTTCAGGGGGCGAAAGCGAGAGGAGAAAGAGCCAGGCAATGGGCCATGGCAGTATCCTTTTGGGAACCCACATCCAATTTTCTGAGAGAGGCAAATCTACCAAGAGAAGCTGTCGATATTCTGAGGTCTCTCAATACGAAATCATTTGCAAAAGAAATCTCAAAGGAAATGAAAAACCGAGTTAGTCGACCAGATAATCAATTCTTGGCAATGGATATACAGGGGGGGGAAATAATTACAGAATTGGAAAAAGTTCTTCTTCTCTTAAAACCCGAGGCTACACAGGCGAGAAAAACAATAAATGAACTTGCACCCACCTTGGCCGAACTTGCCAGGGCATTATCAAAACAAACGCGAACTAGGCAAAAAGAAGCGGAAGAAATCAAGAATAAGGAGGAGCAAGAATTAGCAGAAAAAAGGAAAGAATCAATTTCCCTGCAAGATAAACAACGATTTCTCAATCAAGATATAGACTCATTTACCATTGCTTTAAGACAGGAAGCTGGGGTTCAAAACTTAGTGGATAAGGAAGGCAGGGAAATTGCACGGGATGCTGATGATGCAGCCGCACTCGTACAGACCAGAAAAAAATCTGTCCAAGAAAATCTTTCCGATGCCCTTCAGGCTAATACAATTTCGGAACAGAATGAAGCACTGGAATCAACCATTGAAACCCAACAGAAATTAGCGGAGACTCTCGATTTAATCGCAGACCATTTTGAAAAGGTTAATGGAAAGAAAGATGCTTCTGAAACAAGAGAAGAACTAAGAAAAGTCGAAGACGAACTTGGGATTAAAGAAGAAGTTGAAAAACAATTTGCACAAGCGGAAAAACTCGGCGAACTCGCAAAACTTCCCCCCCAAGCACTACTTGCAGAACTGGAGAAGGAATTGAAAAAAAATCAACCGATGAAGGAAGAACTTTCTGATATATCAAAAGAAACCATCGAAGAAGCAATTGAAAATCTCGAAGAAGCAAAAAAAGATGAAATGGAATTGGCTAAAAAACTTGAATCCAGTGATCCCGAACTGACTAAGAAAAAGAAAGAACTTGCTAAGAAACTCGAACAAATTGCAAAAGAGTCCGAAAATCTAGCCAAAAATCAAGTAAGGCAGGCAGTAGAAAAAAGTGAGGATCTAGTGCCTGATAATACTTCAGAAAAAATGAAACAGGCCAAAGAAAATTTAGAAGAAGTTGCGAAGAAAACAAAGGATACCGCAAAGCCAGCTAATACAGCACGAGCATTGGGAAACGATGCCAACGAATTGGCGCAAGCTCTAAAAGAAGCTCAGGGTGTTCTTAACGATTCCAGTGAAAAAATTAATAATCTCGCCAATCTGACTCCGGAGGATGCGAAAAAAAGTGCAGAACAAGCTAGAGTTCAACTAGATGAAGCTCTTGAAACACTTGCTAAAAAAAGGGAGGTTGAAAAGGAACTGAATCAAAAAGCGGATAGGGCCAGAAAAGAAGCGGCAGAAGCAAAAGCGGTTGTCGAAAAAGCACAAGAAGAAGAGGCTTTTAAAAAGAAAACTGCCCAGAAAACTGCTCAGGATGCTTCCCTGCAACCTGAAAATCAAGTGGCTCAAAAAGAGGCTAAAGAAGCTATTCTTCAAGCACAAAAAGCCGAAGATAATAAACATAAAAAAGAAGAACTGGCTAAGAAAGCAATTGAACAAGCCGAACAGACTAATGAAGAATTGGCGGTGGCAAACCAGGAAACTGAAGCTCAAAAAGAGGAGACTGAACAAAAACGGGATCTTGCAAATTTAACCGAAAAACAAGCCCAAGAGTTCGAAAATCCGGCCACGCAAAAAAAAGTTCAAGCCAATGCCAAACAGGCAGCTCAAAAAAGTCAGGAAGCTAAGGATAAAGCGAAAGAACTAGAAAAAAAAGCGTTAGAAGTGGCTAAGCAATTGGAAGAATTAGAGAGGGCAAGCAAACCTGCACAGGAAGAAATTGCAAAGGGACTGGATCAACAGAAAGAGATTGCAGAACAAGTTTTTGAAGCTGCGGATCAATTAGCCCGGACCGCAAGGCATGAGGAAAGAATGGAAAATGAACAGCTCGCGGAGGAAATCGCGGATGTGGCCAAAAACTCTCTTGAGGTAGCCCAAGAAGCAATTCCAAAAACAGCACAGGCGTTACAAAATGAAGCTCTTTTAAATGAACTCAAAGATCTTGCCACGGAAGCAAACGAATTAGCATCCAAGACAGATGATAGAAAACTGAGTGATCCACTAAAGCAGGCAGCGGAAGAAACTTTAACATCACTCGATGGGAATCAAGGACTTGATCAAATCAAGGATGCAGCCAAAGAATTTGCACAGCAGGCACAACAGGCAGCGGGAGAATTTGCCAAAGCGGAAGAAAAAACGGCTCAAACTAATGAAGAAATGAAGAAGAAATCTGAAAAAAAAGAGGAACAAGCCAAAACCGCAAATCAATTAGCACAGGATGCAAACAAAGAAGCAGAATCACTTAAAAAAGAGGCTCAAAATTTGGTGAGTCTTGCCAAGGAAGCACAGGGGGAATCAGAAAATGCCGAGGCGAAGAGTAGTCAGGAACCAAATAATCCTGAGACCACGGAAGCCTCTAAGCTTGCTCAGGATGCTGCGAAAGCCGCTCAGGAAAATGCAGATAAAGCGAATGCTCAAGCAGTTGAGGCTATGGAAACACAACAGAGTCTTGCCAAGAAAGCCGAGCAGTCGAGCCAAGAGGCAAAGGACGCAAAGAATAAAGCGAATGAAACCAAAAAATTGGCTGAAAGTATTTCCCAACAAGCCCAAGAAGCGGAAGAACTGGCTGACTCCGCAAAAGAATTCTCTGAGAATTTACCCGATAGTCCCGTTTTTTCTGACTTAATTCAGGATAATGACTCCCTACCCTCCCCAAGCGAGGCCTTGGCAAACACTACGGACCAACTCGATGAACAAATCGATACGCTTTCACATTTAAATTCGGAACAAGCCGAAAATTCACAAACAAATACCCAAACAGAGATACCATCAATGGAGTCTGAACTTGCTTCTAATTCCAACACGCAAGCTAGCCCCTCAACTACTCAACCCACGACTAACGAGGATAATGAGGATACTGAGACTACCCTTCCCAAGAGCCTCCCTGATGGATCAGCAAGCCAAAATGAACCTTCTGATGTTGTCTTGGATTCTCCCGAAAGAGGGGAACTTGCATCTACTAATGAAGTAACACCCTCCCCCAATCAACCAACAGGAAATGAGAATCCTGGTGAGACTGTGACTACGCCTACAACAAGCCCCCCTGATGCCACTGCCAGTCAAAATGAACCCCCTGCTATTGCCTTGGATTCTCCTGAAGTATCACAGGCCCTGGCTCAAACCTTGGACTTTTTAGATCAGGCCTTAAATCCCTCAAGTAATCCATTTGCCACTGAGGGATTTGATGGGGAAGAGAATCAAGCAGGCGAACAGGATACACCCGCTGAAATAACAGGTAACGAAAATAGCGAACCTGGAGAACTGGGTAAACCTAAGCCAGGGAATGGGTACGGACAAGGGTCTGGCGGTCACTACTCGGGTGATGGAGCACTTACCAATGCAAGTGCACAGGCGATGATTGCCGCAGCAAGAGCATTAGCAGAAGCTTCGCAAACCCAGTCACAGGCAATGGCTCAAGCTCGATCTCCCATACAGAACACTTTTAATGGAACCAATTCATTAGAATCCAATGATCAATCCTTTAGGGAAGAACAGGAGCTGACTTTTCAGGAAATCCCAGAATTGGATAAAGAAGAGTTTGAAGAATGGGGAAAACTGCCTCCAAAACTGGCAAAAGATTTAATGGAGTCCCGGAGGGAAAATGTATCAGGTGATTATCGCAATCGAGTGGAAGCGTACTTTCGGGCAATGGCAAGTAAGGCCCGAAAAATTAAATGATGATGATCCAAGAGAAACTTTTTTTTATTCATAAAATGCAAACCGTATTTTATTTTCTTCTTTCTATTTGCTGCATACCCCTGACATATTCCGAGGATTCGGAGCAGGAGGACAATACGGTTTGGGAAAACCCTTTTAAAAAAGATAAAGTGGATCGGGCGATTGAAAAAGGAATCCAGTTCCTTTTAAAAAAACAACAGGATGATGGATCCATAAATGATAAAGGGAAAAAAACGGCTATGACCGCTCTATCGCTTATGTCCATGGCTTCAGTGGGACATCAACCGATACACCCCAATGAGTTTGGAAGGGCCATGCAAAATGCCCTCGATTTTATTTTATTGGATGAAAATCAGGATGACCGTGGATATTTTGGAAGCAAAGATGGAGGTAGGATGTACGGCCATGGTATCGTAACCCTCATGCTTTCAGAAATGCTCGGGATGGGCATAAATAAAGAAACCGACAAAAAGATTCGTGATCAATGCCAGGAAGCAATTAATTTAATCTTAAAAGCCCAGAAGGTAAAAAAGAGCCCGGCACAACAAGGAGGTTGGAGGTACAGTCCCGATGCGAGGGATGCTGACCTTTCCGTTTCTGTTTGGCAACTGATGGCTTTACGCTCTGCAAAAAACTCGGGTCTTGATGTACCCTCTTCTGCAATCTCCAATGCGGTTTCTTACCTTGAACGTTCGTATAAATCGAAATTGCTCAGCAATGGTGATCCTGCAGAAAAAAAATCCGGTTTCGCCTATCAGCCCGGTGGTGCAGCCGAGTACACTACTTCTGCCGCGGGTCTTCTTGCGATGCAAGTTTGTGGGGAATATGAATCTCCTTTTGTTCATGGTGCCGCTAATTGGTTACTGGATCATAAGCCTGAAAAAAGCAGAAAGTTTTTCTTTTATGGTACTTATTACTACGCACAGGGTATGTACCAGCGTGGAGGAGATCATGCCCATAAGGCGCGAGAACTGGTAGAAGACATTCTCTTAGAATTACAACGGGAGAATGGATCATGGATTGGAAGTGGCTCGGAAGCCGGTGCCGGTGAGGTTTATTCGACCACGCTCGCCATTCTCGCTTTAGCAGTTAAATACCACTACTTACCCATTTACCAAAGGTAATCGTTTACAATTTGTACACCTTGACCGCATTTGTTCCTTCGATCTTAATCTGCTCATCCATGGATAAAGTTGATATAAAATTACGGCAAACTTCCACCCAGTTTTCATACTCGACCGCTAGGCGTGCAACCGGCCAATCCGAACCAAACATCATCCTGTCCGGCCCAAAGCATGCCAAGGCAGTTTCCATATAAGGTTGCAGGTCATCTACGGACCAGTTCTGCCAATTTGCTTCCGTTACCATTCCAGATAGCTTACAGAATACATTTTCCCGTTTGGAGAGATCTTTCATCTGGGCTGACCAAGGCTCAAATAAAGTATCTTTAATTCTTGGTTTTGCCACATGGTCGAGAACAAAAACGAGGTCGGGGTGTCGATCCACAAATTCAATCGATGCAGAAAGCTGTTTTTCATAAATTAGAATATCATAAACCAAATTTAATTCCTTCAATAGGGAGACACCCCGATTAAAAGCTGAACCTAAAATAAATCGATCATCCGGCTCGTCCTGTACCACATGCCTTACCCCTTTGAGCCATGGATTAAGGGCATATCGTTCCAAAATAGAATCCACATTGGAATCGGCAAGGGGGAACCATCCCACCACACCCTTAATAAATTCATGATCTTCGGCATAAGATAAAAGTTGGTCCGTCTCTTTTAATGATTGAGATGCCTGGACTGACACCACGCCTTCAATCCCCACATTTTTGATTTGTTTAAATAAATCATCCGGTCCGTAGTTTTGCTTAAGAATTCCCATTTGCTCGTTCATCCAGGAATATTCTACCGGATCGTATTGCCAAAAGTGATGGTGTGAATCTATTTTCATTTTAGTTGGGGTGGTTTTGATTTTCTTTTCATTTCCAAAAGTACTTGATTCCAGTTTTTTTGGGCTAAATTGGCCTTCATCTTTCGATAACCAACCCCATACGCGAGGCTGGTATTATTTTGTAAATTCTCTAATAAGACCGATGCCAACTTACTCTTCTCTTTTTCTAAAACGGCGGAAGAAACTAAATTACAAAACCCTTCCACCACGGGAGGACTTGATTCAATAAACCTTTCATTTAGCCACACATGGGCAAACTCATGAGCTAAGACAGATTCACATTCGATGTATGGCAATCCGTATAAAATGTAAATACGATGGTCAAAAGTTGTGCCCGGATTGCGTCCACCCCTGACAATTTTATATTTCGTTAAGGTCAAGCCTCTTAAATTTCCACGGGCATTAATTTTAAGTGCTTCTTGATTAAGAAGACCACGATCCACCAAGCGAATAGATAGATTACCTACTGGTTTTGAAATTCCAATTCTAGTCAGGGTCTTCCATACCCTGTTTTCCACTTCTTTTAAAATGGCACCTTCAAAAACTCCATCTTTTAAACATGTAATACAGCTCATTCTACCATCGGCAAAAAACTGCTTCGGGTTCGCATCGCGTTTTACAAAAATACGGGAACATGTACCACATAACCCTGTGGATTGAAAATGCTTCACGTGCACCATCCCCTTCCATGCATCTCGTCGAAATTGATCGCCTCCCCTAAACCCGGAACGACAAACCATACATCGAAAACAACTGGTATGATATTTTACTCCACCTGCATCAATAGTACGAGTACCCAAGCTCTTTGAACAGATTGGACAACGAGTTACTTTCTTCCAGTTTCGCACATACTCTTGATCCGGTTGGGTAAAGCGAGAAAGAGAAAAATGATACTCTCTTCCTTTTATTAATAATCCGATGCGATCTCCCAACACTTCAAAGAGTTCACCGTCTGACTTACTTCCTGCTTTTGTTGTCCAAGTTCTCCCCCACGAGAATATGGTGTACAATAAGCAAAAGAAGTAAAAACTGGCTCTCAAAAAGCCCATTGAAGATCTAAGAGGAAAGTAATTTTTCCCAATGTTTAATTCGGCCCTTAATCTCAGAGGGTCCTGGCATACCCGGTCTTTCTCTTTTGGCGAATGCACGCTCTAAATTAAATACCTCTCTCCAATTGTCACCCAATTCCGGACAGACCTTAATTGCCTCATTTTGTTCCAATGCAGGTAGGGCAATATTTTTCCTTTCCGATAATGCCACTAATTCTCCGATATAATGATGGGCGGAACGAAAAGGGACTCCACGCTCTACTAGATAATCAGCAAGGTCTGTGGCCAAAAGAAGCGGGTCAGAGGCTGCCTCTCGACATCTCTCTTCATTAAAAGTTGAAGCCGATAAACACCCAGATACAACAGCGAGGCACATACTCAATTGATCAAATGAGTCAAAGACAGGAGGTTTATCTTCCTGCAAGTCACGGTTGTAAGTCAATGGAAGGCCTTTTATGGCGACACATAGATTTTGGAGATTACCAACAATCCGACCGGTTTTTCCGCGAATTAATTCAAAAGAATCAGGATTTTTCTTTTGGGGCATTAGTGAAGACCCTGTGGTAAAGGAATCAGGTAATTGAATAAATCCGAATTCAGAAGAATTCCACAATATGATATCCTCCGACAAACGGGAAAGGTGTAAGGAGCAATTGACGCAAGCCATTGCAAACTCAAGAAAGATATCTCGATCCGCCACCGCATCCATTCCGTTTGCCGTAATCCTCGGTTCTCCTGATTGATCCACAAAACCTAACACTTTCGCAGTAAATGCACGATCAAGTGGTAGTGTGGAACCGGCAATTGCACCCGAACCAAGGGGACAAACATTGGCATGATTAAACACCAGAGAAAACCGCTCATGATCGCGGCCGAGTGCTTCCATATGTGCGAGTAAATGATGCCCCACAGTAACCGGTTGAGCACGCTGTAAATGAGTGTAACCAGGAATCGGCAAGAGGGCGTATTGTTTTGCAATTCCGAGAATAGCAGACATTGCCATTTCAAGCTTACCGCTCAATTGCATGCAAGCATCTTTAAAAAATAAACGCATGTCAGTAGCGACTTGATCATTTCTACTTCTTCCTGTGTGTAACTTGGAAGCTGCAGATGTTTTTTCAAGAAGTGCATGTTCCAAGTTCATATGAACATCTTCCAGTTCAATTTTCCATGAGAATGTCGGTGAATTTATTTCTTCCCTTAATTCTTCAATTCCCGCTTTGATTTCCTGAAATTCAATTTCGGTTAACAGACCCACATGAGCAAGCATCGATGCATGGCCCAAGCTGCCTTGGAGGTCATAGGGAGCCAATCTCTTATCAAAAGAAACGGATTCACCAAATACTTGCATAAGGAAGTCGGGCTGTTCCGAAAATCGCCCGCCCCATGTTGCTTGTTTATCATCAATTGACATAAGATGGAATCTTCCAAACGAAAGGATTCCTCGCAACCTTAATCAATCAAAAGAATCGAGGTTTAAGAAAATATTTTCTTAATCTTGGCTTTCGCATGATCACGGTTCAACTTGGCGATATAATCCAAGGAGATATCCTTGGGACAGGCAGCCGAACATTCGCCGTAGTTTCTACAATTTCCAAAGCCAGATTCATCCATCGTGCTAACCATGTTAAGAACACGAGCATCTTTTTCTGCCTGACCCTGCGGAAGAAGGTTAAGATGGGCTGCCTTGGCTGAAGTAAACAACATAGCAGATGCATTCTTACAGGATGCCACACACGCTCCGCAACCGATACATGCAGCGGCGTCCATTGCCTTATCGGCATCCACCTTAGAAATGGGAATCGAATTTCCATCGGGTGCACTTCCGGTACGAACGGAAATAAATCCCCCCGATTGAATAATTCGATCGAAGGCAGAGCGATCTACAATCAAATCGCGAACTACAGGAAATGCTTTAGCTCGAAAAGGTTCAATGGTCACGGTCTCTCCATCATTAAACTTTCGCATGTGGAGCTGACAAGTAGTAGTCGAATTCTCAGGTCCATGGGCATAGCCATTTATAGTAAGCGAACAAGTACCACAAATGCCTTCCCTACAGTCATGATCAAATGCAACTGGTTCATTTCCCTGTTTGAGTAGTTGTTCATTTAATTGATCAAGCATTTCCAAGAAAGAAGAATCTTCAGAAACATCGTCTAAAACATGGGATTCAAAAGATCCATTTTCAGTGGGTCCGCTCTGTCTCCAGATTTTTAAGGTAAGTTTCATAATAGTATTCTACTTGTAACTACGAACGGCAAGTTTGACATTTTCATACTGCAATTCTTCCTTATGACGAACCGGAGTTTTTCCTTCTCCTTTGTACTCCCACACTGCTGCATGTGCAAAATTCTCATCGTCTCTTGTCGCCTCCCCATCCTTTGTTTGATACTCTTCTCGAAAGTGTCCTCCACAGGATTCATTTCGTTCCAATGCATCGCGACAAAGCAACTCGCCGAAGTCAATAAAATCTCGAACCCGCCCTGCCCTTTCTAATTCGACATTTAATCGATCACCAGTGCCTGGTACCAGTAAGTTTTTTTGAAAGTGATCCCTCAAATCTTGGATTTCTCCAATTGCTTTTTGAAGCCCGGTGGCATTTCGGGCCATACCCGCATATTCCCACATGATTTGTCCAAGTTCTTTGTGGTAGGAACGGGCCGATTTTTTCCCAGAAATCGAAAGCAGTTGACTGGTGCGTTCTTTCACAGACTCCAACACTTCTTTGACTTCCGGTCCATCCGGGCTGATTGTACCAGCACCCGAACTGGCAAGATAATTGCCCACGGTATAAGGGATAACGAAATAACCGTCACTCAAGCCCTGCATGAGAGCACTTGCACCCAATCGGTTAGCTCCGTGATCAGAAAAATTTGCTTCTCCCAAAACGAAACAGCCGGGTACCGTGCTTTGCAGATTATAATCCACCCACAGTCCTCCCATGGTATAGTGAATTGCTGGATAAATCCTCATTGGACGTTTGTAAGCATTTTCTCCTGTTATCCGTTCATACATTTGAAAAAGATTTCCGTATCTCTCTCGAATAGCCGACTCTCCAAGCCGGGAAATTGAATCAGCAAAGTCGAGGTAAACTCCGCGTCCACCCGGACCCACACCACGACTTTCGTCGCAAGCTTCTTTTGCAGATCTGCTTGAAATATCGCGAGGAGCAAGATTTCCAAAACTGGGATACTTCCTCTCCAAGAAATAATCTCTTAATTCTTCGGCAATATCATTGGGGTTCTTATCGCAATTCTTTCCGTCTAACGGAACCCACACCCGACCATCATTACGAAGGGACTCAGACATTAAAGTTAATTTGGACTGATGGTCTCCAGCAACGGGGATACAGGTGGGGTGAATCTGAGTGAAGCAGGGATTTGCAAATCCGGCACCACGTCGGTGAGCACGATAGGTTGCAGTTACATTACAACCTGCAGCGTTTGTAGATAAATAGTATACATTACCGTACCCTCCCGTGCAAATAAGGACCGCATCGGCAGTCCATGCATCGGTCGAACCAGTTACCAAATTACGGGTGATTATTCCTTTGGCATGCCCGTCAACCTTTACCAAATCGAGCATTTCATGACGGGTATGCATTTGAACCTGACCAGATGCAATCTGACGACTCAACGCACTGTAAGCACCCAGGAGCAATTGTTGACCAGTTTGCCCTCTAGCATAAAAAGTTCGACTCACTTGCGCACCCCCAAAAGAACGATTCGCCAAAAGTCCGCCATATTCTCGGGCAAAAGGAACTCCTTGGGCAACACATTGATCAATAATATTAGTGCTGTTTTGAGCTAGGCGGTAGACATTGGCTTCCCGGGAACGAAAATCGCCTCCTTTCACAGTGTCATAAAAAAGTCGATGGATACTGTCCCCATCATTTTGATAATTTTTAGCTGCATTAATTCCGCCTTGTGCAGCAATCGAGTGGGCTCTGCGTGGGGTATCTTGGTAGCAAAAGCAATCAACCTGATAGCCAAGTTCTCCAAGAGTTGCAGCCGCCGCACCTCCGGCAAGTCCTGACCCGACCACGATGATACGATATTTCCTTTTATTAGCCGGGTTGACTAGCTTGGAGGAAAAACGATGGTTATCCCACTTATCCGCTATGGGACCATCTGGAATTTGAGGATCAAGATTCATTGTTCAATAGGTTCGAGGTGTTGGTTTTTTCGGAAGCTTCAGATACGAAAAAGGAGGGATCATAAAATTCATATAATCCGTGCTTTTGTGCCAATACGCTTATGGGAATGATAGAAAATCCGGCAAATATAAGCCAAGCATATCCAGAAGCGATTAAATCGAGCTTTCCTTGCCAGGCTTCCGTTCGTAATCCAATCGATTGAAAGACACTTGAAAATCCATGAGCAAGGTGCCTGCAAAGAAGGAACATCGCCACCACATAAAAGATTGAAATGATGTCATGCTTAAATCCCGCTAGAATCATAGAAAATGCGTCGTGGATTTCAACATCTGCCGTCGAACCAACCGTAGTGGTCATCTCGGCGTATTCCGGATAGATAGTACGAATAGTAAAATGAAGAAGATGGAAAACAATAAATGCGAGTAATATTGATCCCGTTAGCCCCATTTTTAATGATGACCACCCCGCTCTCTTCGTTACCTCCACTTCGTTTTTATCTGGTCGAGCTTTTCGATTTTCAATAATCAAGGAATATGCAGTCCAAGCATGGATGACGACCGAAGCCAGTAAGAACAACCGAGAACCCCAAAGAATAAACCAGGGCAGTGATTGAAGAGAGTGTGCGTAAGCGTTGATCTGTGCCTGTCCGGCAAGGACTTGAAGGTTACCGGCCATGTGCACAAAAACAAAGCCAATGAGAACCAAGCCGGTCAAAGCCATGAGATACTTTTTTCCAAGGGACGAACTGAACATAATAAATATTTATTCTAAATTGAGGAGAGGACAAACATTTGACGAGTGCAAATATTGTATTTTGACTAGATATGCATCCCTTATTAGAAGTAATATTAGAAATTCCGCAAGTATGTTTACATTTTTTTAATCCTTGGTAATAAAACAACAACTTTATAAAAACTTTGTTGCCAGAAACTAAGACAGGGTTTCTTTTCAAATAGAATGACAAAAAACCAATGAAATATATATTCATTACAGGAGGAGTGGTTTCATCTTTGGGAAAGGGCTTAACCGCTGCTTCTTTGGGTGCACTCTTAGAACAAAGAGGATTAACCACTAGGATTCAAAAATTTGATCCTTACTTAAATGTAGATCCTGGAACAATGAGTCCATTCCAACACGGCGAAGTCTATGTGCTCGATGATGGTGCTGAAACTGACCTGGATCTGGGGCATTACGAACGATTTACATCAGGCAAGCTTTCAAGATTCAATAATTTAACCAGCGGCCAAATTTACGAATCTGTTATCAAAAAGGAAAGACGGGGTGATTACTTGGGAAAGACAGTTCAGGTTATTCCTCATGTCACCAACGAAATCAAAGATCGAATTTATGCCGCAGGAGAGGGAGTTAATGTTTTAATTACCGAAATCGGGGGAACTATCGGCGATATCGAAGGGCTTCCATTTACCGAGGCGATGAGGCAGTTTGCCTCCGAGGTAGGCAAGGCAAATGTACTATTCTTACACATGACTCTTCTTCCCTCTCTACGGGCAGCGGGTGAACTCAAAACTAAACCCACTCAACAGAGTGTGGCAAAGCTACGTGAAATTGGAATTCAGCCTGATATTTTGGTATGCCGGACCGAACAGCCAATTACTGAAGAGATCCGAGAGAAGATAAGTTTATTCTGTAGTGTTAAAAAGGAAGCGGTAATTGAAGAACAGGATGTGAATCATTCTATTTACGAACTCCCCCATATGCTCAAGAAAGAGGGTCTCGATGAATTAGTTATCTCGATCCTTGGACTCGATGCACCCGCACCCAAGCAGGATGACTGGGAAGAAGTGGTTCACCGCCTCCTCAACCCGAAGCATAAAATTAAGATTGGAATGGTGGGAAAGTATCTTGATTTACAAGACTCGTACCTTTCAGTGAATGAATCGATTGTACATGGGGGAATTCGAAACGATTGTGAGGTTGAAGTTTCCTACATTGATGCAGAGGATATCGAAACAAAGGGCGCCGAGGAATTATTATCAAATTTGGACGGCATTCTTGTTCCAGGGGGTTTTGGCGATCGCGGAACGGAAGGAAAAATAATTGCTTCCCGATTTGCCCGAGAAAATAATATCCCATATTTTGGTCTTTGCCTAGGAATGCAGATCGCGGTGATTGACTTTGCACGAAACCAACTCGGACTAACAGATGCCAACAGCACGGAATTTAATCCGAACACTCCCCATCCTGTAATTGATATCATGGGGGAGCAAAAAGAAATTAAAGACAAGGGTGCAACGATGAGATTAGGTGCTTGGCCATGCGTACTTAAAAAGGGAAGTCTGGCTTACAATGCCTATGAAAAAGAAAGTATTTCCGAAAGGCATCGTCACCGTTATGAATTTAACAATCAATACCGGGAACAACTTGAAGAAGCGGGAATGTTAATATCTGGTACCAATCCGGATCGTGGTCTGGTAGAAATTATTGAAGTAAAAAATCATCCATGGTTTGTCGCCGTGCAATTCCACCCGGAATTCCAGTCCAAACCCAACCAAGCCCACCCACTTTTTGCCTCATTTGTAGAGGCAGCATTGGTTCAAAAGCTTGAATCATGTAATCAACAAACTGGATCTTCAAAATAGATTCCTTTCATACTGTCCAGTCAGGGCAAAAATTGAGATGGTAATATCGATCCGATCGAATTAAAAATTTGGATATGCTTGGAACCATTTGCGAATGATTGATGCCCATACCCATCGGTACCCACCCGAGGTTTATTTAAATCCTCAAAAATTTGCTCAGAACCAGGGAGAAAGTCATTGGCTAGAATTAATCGCACCCACCAATGGAAGTAACTTGCAGGGTTGGTCATCGAGGGAAGTAATGATTGCAGATATGGACAGAGCTTCTGTCCATAAAGCAGTTCTTCTGGGATGGTATTGGCAGAATCCTGAGACATGTATTCTTCAAAATGAGTGGCATGCTGAGTGGATCAAAGAAGATCCTGAAAGGTTTTACGCATTTGCAACTATTCACCCATCACTACGAAATCCCATCGATGAATTGAAAAAAAGGCAGGAGCAGGGATTTGTGGGAATGGGAGAGATTCATCTTGGTGTTCAAGGGTTTTCGATGCAAGACCCAGCTTGGATAGAGTGTATTAAATTTGCCTCTGAGCACAGTTGGCCAGTTAATTTTCATGTTACTGAACCAGTCGGGCATGAACATCCCGGCCGGATTCCCACACCATTAGAAGATTTTATCTGGCTAGCTCGTGAATTTCCGGAGCTGAAAATCATCCTGGCCCATGCCGGTGGATTGTTTCCTTTTTATGAACTTAATCCAAAAGTTCGAAACGAACTACGTAATGTTTATTATGATTTGGCTGCCTGTCCACTTCTCTACGAATCCTCAATCTATCGAAAATTAATCGATACCGTTGGACATAAAAAAATTATCTGGGGCACAGATTATCCATTGAAAATTTTCCCAAAGGTTCAAAGTAAGCCTGACTTCTCGACATTTATAAAAGAAATTCATAAGGTTGCAGATCTGAACGATGACGAAAAAGACGCACTCTTTCACCAAAATATTTTTTCCCTCCTTCCATGTTAATTGAACTTAATCAAGTTAAACCTGAACCCATTCCCAAGGAAATGGTTGCTCGTTCAGATATTTGGGGAACCCGTTTAAATATCGAACCCAAAAGTTTTACACTCATATCCGCGCATTCAGGTAAAGGAAAGTCCACCCTGCTCCACCTTCTGTACGGCCTACGAAATGACTATTCCGGTGAAGCGTCTATTGATGGCCAGTCTTTAGAAAAACAAGAAATGGGAGATTGGACAAGATTAAGAAGCCAAAAGATTGCTCTGCTATTCCAGGAACTCAGACTCTTCCCCAAGCTCAGTGCACAGGAAAACATTACTTTGATTCCTGAGTCCAACCCACAGGTTCCAACGGAAACGGAGATGGCAGAACGATTAGGTATGGAGGAGTTTCTTTCTAAGCCAATCGAAAACCTCTCCTTTGGACAACGGCAACGAATTGCGATCATAAGAACTCTTCGAAAACCATTTAAACTTCTCCTTCTTGACGAGCCGTTTAGTCACCTTGATAAGAAAAATGAGAAATTGTCTTCTAACTTAATAGAAGAAATTGCCCGAGCGAACGAAGCCACTGTTCTTGTAACCTCTTTGGGAGAATCCCCGCCCCTTCCTTTTGACCGTACTCTCTCGTTGTGAAACAGTCCTTTTCAAAATCAATCCTTCAGTCATGTCTGAATGTACCGGGGCCAAGGCGAGAGTTATGGATTGCCTCACTCGGATGCCTTATTGGATCAACTCTCCTCATTCTTGCGATTCAACTTTATCAGGATACCTCCT
Organism: Opitutia bacterium; assembly: GCA_018646565.1. GTDB lineage: Bacteria > Verrucomicrobiota > Verrucomicrobiia > Opitutales > Seribacteraceae > Seribacter. The sequence goes on from JABGUO010000201.1 coordinate 15,868, forward strand.
CATTACTTGATGAGAAGGAAGTAGCAAAAAACTATTTCACCTTGAACAAAAAGGTGGAAGGAGGGGCCTTGGTCAACCTTGGTAAAAATGAACGAACTTTCTCTACTGAAGAACTGAATGAAATTAAAAGCCTTGAGGGTGTACAAAGAATCGGTGGCTTTACCCGTAATCAATTTCCTCTCACTCTGTATATTTGGCCATCCGGGAAGGTTGGACTAGGAGCAGCTGCAAAGACTGACCTTTTCTTTGAATCGATCCCCGATGAATTTCTCGATTTCGTCCCCGACGACTGGCACTGGGATGAAAACTCTGAGATCGTACCCATTATGGTTCCCAAGTTCTACCTCGACCTATGGAATTTTGGCCTCGCCCCTTCCAGGGTAGAATACCCCGCCCTCTCCACTGATGCCGCTACTGGAATGCCCATCGAACTCTTCATCGGAAAAAACAGGGAGACTACTTTAGAAGGTCGGTTTGTGGCATTTAGTAAACGAATCAATAGCGTACTTGTACCCAAAAACTTCCTGGAATGGGCCAATAAGAAATTCGGGCAACCCGAAGCAAATGACTTTTTATTTCTTTGGAAAGACGGCTCCATTGAGGGTCCTCCTATTACTCGCTCCACTCTTGCCACGCTTCGAAACGAGCTAGAGTTTAAAAACTGGGAAATTTCACCACTTGAAAATCCTGCTGAACGTTCCCCCGCAACTCAGGCTCTATTAGAAGAAAAGAAGAAAACTGGCCCCTCTCGGATCATCCTTGAGATTGAGGATAATCCCAGTACCTCATTTACTTCCCACATTCAGAAAAAAGGATATGAAATCAATCGGGAATTCCCAAAACAGGATATAATCAAAAAAGCAATCCAGACACTTTTTCTTGGAATGGTTGGAATTGGTGCTCTGCTTTCCCTACTTTCAATTACCACTTTTGCCACCAGTTTTCGTCTAGTGGTTGCCCAGGCAAGCGAACAGGCAAAGAATCTTCTGCTCCTTGGTTTCTCCAATGTACAGGTATCACATGTAATATTCACCCGATTCCTCAAACTCTTTATTTTTATTTTAGGGGGTTCAGTGATAGCTGGATACACCCTAAAATCGCTCTTAGCCAATCAAGCAATTGCATACGGGATCACAATAAACAGTGGCATTTCTTTTCAGACTTTTGCCTACATCTTCGTCTATGGTCTCATTTATATTTTTATAAATCAGCGAGTAATCGAAAAATCGGTGGGTAGACTGATTGATTAATCTAAAGCTTTGCTTCAGCTAATAAATTAAGTTGATCATAAATAATTACTCGGAGATTGCATTCTTTTCTACCTTCGATTTTAGCGACTCAATGTAATCAACCCCTGCCTTAATCGATTGTAAAGGAATACTCACTTCAGTAGATAGCCTTCCCTGTCCCAGTTTTGCACTCCCAGTTACTGCAGGAGTATCCAATTCCAAAAGACCGTCCAATGCACCTCCGAAATTAACCCCACCGGTTGTCTCCACGATTTTCATAACCCACTCGGCGTAGCGTACGATATTAATTCGCCATTTTAAAATCTCTCCCTTTTCCAACTTAATTTGTTCACCGATATTATTTTTCACTGGGATCCCTGACTTCACCGCACCCAATAATTCAAGAAGTTCTGGCTTTCTGGTGGCCGAGATATAGAAGCCATTATCAACCACAAAAAAAACAGAAGTGTTAGAATAGGATGTAAGATTGGGAAGGTCTATATTGTCACTTTCATTTGCGTCCATGATCATATCATAGCGGAAAATTTTATTATTATCCAAAATTGAATCCTCCACGAAATTAATTTCATATTTGAGACCCGAATTTTTAATCATATCACTGGCAAATATTTCTTTAATTAGGGAAATTGATTCGGTTGATAATTTCTCCCATTCCTCGGAGGACATCTGCGTTCCACCCAACTGTACCACCTGTATTGGATTTTCAATATCATCAGATGTGCTGTAGCTCATCACAGCTTGTCCGTCATAAAGTTTGCTTCCCTCACGAATCAAAGAAGTGAGTTTTGAAGCTGATTCTTTGGATTTCGGGTGCGTAAGCCCTTTTTCAATCCTGCCAACAAAATATTCTGTATAATGAACCCAACTTTCTGGATCAAGATTGACTAGCATGTCCATAAACCCATCACTTTTAATATATTGAGAAGCATCTAAAGTAAACGGCTCAGGCTGGGCAGAAAAGAGAGAAAATAACTCCGTATCCTTTTGGGCAGAGATTGTGGTGCGAGTCATAATCTCCTCTACAGAAAGGGACACATCGAACTTCACTGCTTCTACAGTGGCCAATTCATCCAGTGTAACAGAAATGAGATTACCAAGGTGCGACTGCACCTCGGCCGGGAAAGGAGTAATGCTCAACCCTCCCAAAGCCGAAGCTTTCATCTTTTCTAGATCCTTAAAAAGAAACTTTAGTCGTCCGCCAATTTCAATATCATCAGTTGGATCCTCTTTGACAAAAGCCAAAAAGGAGGACCAATCCTTCACATCTTCGAATAATTTTGGATTCATCGTTGCTAATGTCCATCCATCAACTTCCATTGTTTTCATACCAACATTCTCAGCCTGTTTCTTAACCGGACTTTCGGGTTTTAATTTCACCGCTAGAATAAAGTTGGGTTGAGCACCGATAGTAATATCATCAAGTAATACTATTGTGACAGGTGTATCCGGATCGATTGAAACTAGTGCGGGATCACCTAAAGCCATCCCGGCTAAAGCAGGAAGCATTGCAATTTCAGGACCCGGTTTTACCACTTGTGCTACAGTAACTATTTTTTGTAAAAGCTTTGAAATGCTTATCGTCTTGGCATATCCAACTGGTTTGGACTCAATTCCAGATACCTCGATCTCAGGAATAAGGGGAGGTAGGACTTCAATTTCAGTCTCATTATTCGCGGAAGAATTATTTTTTCCGCAACTAAAAATAAGGAGAAAAGCGGGAAAGAGAATAGAGAGATATGATTTTTTCATAAGAATGGTATGTCAATAAAGTTGATTATATTACGACCTGTAAGAAACGCATGCCATTATAAAGGATCAACTAAGTTATAATGAATAATATAAATATTTGATAATCAGCAGTTTAATTTAATTTGAAAAATCAATTATCTTTGTAAACCAAAAGAGAAAATTTGTATTGAGAATCACTTTGATCCTAGAAGTGGCATCAATGAACACAGTAACCGAGGCAATTGGTTCGAGGGCCAAGGTTACATAAAACACACTTATCGATCGACTCAAAGACTAAATCTAACCAACCTTCATCACAAGTTCGTCATCCTTTATTGAAAAGGCGACTTCACTCCCCTCCTCGACTTCACCGGCAACTAAAGCACGCGCCAGTTGGGTCTCGACTTGCTTCTGTAAGAATCGCTTAAGCGGGCGGGCTCCATAAGTCGGGTCGTACCCTTTTTCCCCGATCCATTTCTTAGCAGCATCCGTGAATACGACAGTTACCTTTCGGTCCTCTAGGCGTTTGTTCAGGCTATTGAGGAGCAGGTCGACAATTTCAGTAATTTCTTCGAGTGAGAGGGGCTTGAATAAAACCGTATCGTCAATTCGGTTAAGAAATTCTGGACGAAAATGATCCCGTAAATCTGCCATGACCGACTCGCGGGCGGATTCAGAAATTTCATTATCGATCAAGTTTTCTTGCAGATAACGACTACCCACATTGGAGGTCATGATGACCACTACATTCTTAAAGTCCACCGTTCGACCCTGCGAGTCTGTGAGGCGTCCATCGTCCATCAGTTGAAGTAGAACATTGAAGACATCAGGGTGTGCTTTTTCAATCTCATCAAAAAGAATTACGGAATATGGTTTACGGCGCACCGCTTCGGTCAGTTGTCCGCCTTCCTCATACCCAACATAACCAGGAGGTGCACCGATCAGACGAGCCACAGAATGTTTCTCCATGTATTCGGACATATCGATACGGACAACATTATTTTCGCTATCGAACAGGCTCTCTGCAAGCGTCTTGGCAAGCTCGGTTTTTCCGACTCCGGTGGGACCCAGGAAAAGAAAGGATCCAATTGGGCGGTTCGGATCTTTAATACCCGCCCGTGCACGCATGATCGCTTCAGAAACAGCATCCACCGCTTCGTCCTGGCCAATCACACGCTCATGTAAAATACTTTGTAGACGGAGAATTTTTTCCCGCTCGCCTTCAATTAATTTAGTCACCGGTACGCCAGTCCAACGGGCGACAATATCGGCAATTTCTTCAGCGGTCACTTCTTCCTTGAGGATCGAATCCTCTTTTTTCTCCATTTTTTCGAGAGCTTCCAATTCTGCTTCCAAAGTGGGAAGCTTTCCGTGTTTAAGCTCGGCAACCAGATTCAAATCATAGGCACGTTCGGCACGTTCCATATCAGATCGCATGGTTTCAATTTGCTCTCGGAGTACCCGGACATCGTCGATGCCTTTGCGCTCGTTTTCCCATCCTCGCTTGATAGTTTCCATCTTGTCTCGGGCATTACCAAGTTCCTTGCGGAGGTTTTCCAAGCGATCCTTGCTTGATTTATCCGTTTCCTGCTTCAGCGCCGTTTCCTCAATTTCGAGTTGAAGAACTCGTCGACTGACTTCATCAAGCTCAGCTGGCATACTGTCCAGTTCGGTACGAATCATGGCACAGGCTTCGTCCACCAAGTCAATTGCTTTATCAGGAAGAAAGCGGTCGGAAATGTATCGGTTTGAAAGTACCGCGGCATTAACCAAAGCTTCATCGCGGATGTTAACCCCGTGATGAATTTCAAAACGTTCTCGTAATCCACGAAGAATTGAAATGGTATCCTCCACATTGGGTTGCTCCACCAAAACAGTTTGGAATCGGCGTTCTAAAGCGGCATCTTTTTCTATGTTCTGACGATATTCATTAAGCGTAGTGGCTCCAATGCAATGAAGCTCACCACGGGCAAGCATAGGTTTAAGCATATTACCCGCATCTATAGCACCTTCTGCTTTTCCTGCTCCTACAATGGTATGCATCTCGTCAATAAAAAGAACAATTCTTCCCTCTGCTTTGCTTACTTCATTCAAGACTGCCTTTAAACGTTCCTCAAATTCACCCCGAAATTTGGCTCCCGCTAAAAGAGAACCCATCTCAAGCGTAAAGATCGTTTTATCTTTCAATCCTTCAGGCACGTCTCCCCGTACGATTCGCTGGGCTAATCCTTCCACAATGGCAGTTTTACCTACGCCCGGTTCACCTATGAGAACAGGATTATTCTTCGTCTTGCGAGATAGTATGCGAATGACTCGACGAATCTCTGAATCTCTCCCGATCACGGGATCCAATTTACCAGATTTCGCCTGTTCCACTAAATCGATTCCATATTTTTTAAGAGCTCGAAAAGAATTCTCTGGAGTACGTGAATTTATTTTCTGGCCACCCCTTAAATTTTGTAAGGTTTCCTTAATCTTTTTTTCAGAAAGATCAAAATTTTTCAGAAATTGCGTAAAAGTGGCGGGTTTGCCTACGCTGGCTAGTCCAAGTAACAAATGTTCTGTGCTCACATAATCATCCTGCATCTCAACCGAAACTTTTTGCCCCTTTTCGATCGCCTCAGTCAATGCAACGGAAGCGTAGGAACGAGATGTATTAATATCTCCTGCAATCTTGGGTAAATTTTTGAGTTCTCTCTGTAGAGCCAGTTGTACCGGTGCGATCCCCACTCCCATCTCATCTAATAAAGCCGGTACTATTCCATTCTCCTGTGCAATCAAAGCGGAAATTAAATGCCAAACTTCAACTTCTTGTTGGCCATTTCGTTTCGCCACTTCTGCCATTTCTTTTATTGCAGAAATTCCAAGTTCAGTAAATTTTTCAGGATCGATATTCATGATTATACTAGTGCAAGTTGCGTTCCGATTCGATTATTAGACTAATCCTTAGATAAAACCAACGATTTAGAGGAATACCCCATTTTTCACTAATGGAAAAACCGGGACAAAGTAGAGCTGAAAAAACCAAATTGAGACATAATGTCCCGCTTAGTTCTATTGTAATAACGAGAAATTTACTTAATTCTAATTAAATGAAAATTTCAGAGAGAGCTACTTTGGTTGATCATGAATTGGCTAAATTATATCCCAACCCACCGATTCCGCTAGACCACGAGGATTCCTACACCTTGTTGATTGCCGTTTTACTCTCCGCTCAATGCACTGATGCAAGAGTAAATAAAATCACACCAAATCTTTTCAAACTCGCATCGAACCC
>JABGUO010000202.1 GCA_018646565.1 Opitutia bacterium
GTTAAATAATTGGATCGGGGTTAAACCTTGTTTTTTTGCTTCATTTTCTTTAGGAGCACTCCATCCACCACTGCCTGCGGAGAGACAAAGCTTCCAGTCTCCCTGCCTGATAGAGAAGTGGCCGCTAATCGAATGACTGATTAGGGTCGAGCGGGTTGTTTTGGATTTACCTTTAAAGGCAGGTAGGAGACTGAATGAATCTTCACCTCCTTGCTCTATTTTTTTCTGTCCAGTGATATCGCGCATAGTGTCATATAGGTCGGTCAGGCATGTGAGGGCGTTGGTCTTTTGTCCGGCCTTGATACCTTTGGGCCAACGGGCTAGAAAAGGAACGCGGTGTCCACCTTCGTAAATGTCGGCTTTGTGTCCTCGATATCCGGCGCTCGGGTCATGCCCAAATTCTTTGAGCTTGGCAAAATTTCCCTCTGGAGAACAACCATTATCACTCGTAAAGAATACGAGCGTGTTTTCATCAACACCTGCCTCCTTGAGGGCCGTGAATAATTCTCCCATATGTCCGTCGATCTGCATTACAAAGTCAGCATACGCATTCATTTTGCTGGCATCCTTGTAGGGAGGGACAGGAACGATAGGGGTATGGGGGGCGGGGAGTGGTAAGTAGAGAAAGAAAGGTTTTTTCTTTTTCGCCTGATTTTTTACATAGGCAACACTTTTTTCGAATAAATGAGGCAGAACTTCATCGATGTGAAAATCGGAACCAATCGGACCTTCCCGATACCAACCATATGGATCTTCTTTTCTATTAACTCCTTCTTCCCGATCAGGCTGCGCGGTTATCTTGCCGGTATCGACCCATACATAGGGAGGCATATCCAAAGATCCGCAATGGCCGTAATAATTGGAAAATCCATTGATGTCGGGTCCATTTTTCACCGGTTTTGTAAAATCAATATCCTTCCATTTCTGTTCACTCTTGTCCGCTTTGGCCCAGTCCCAACCAAGGTGCCATTTACCTATCATTTGGGTGTGATAACCGACTTTTTGGAGCAAATGTCCCACGGTTGCCCGGTCAGCGGGAATCAAGTGCTCGCTTGTTCCGCTAAGCACTCCGCGGGCAAGTCGTGATCTCCAATTGTAGCGACCGGTGAGTACTCCATATCTTGTCGGTGTACAAACCGCACTCGAAGAATGGGCATCCAAAAAGGTAATTCCTTCATCTGCCATCTTTTGAAGATGCGGAGTCTTGATCTTACAGTCCGGATTGGTAGGGGATACATCGCCAATTCCTAAATCGTCAGCAAGGACGAAGATCACATTGGGGCGAGCATGATGCTTGGCGTGAAGGAGGCATGATAGGAAGATTCCAAGGGTGAGTATATATGATTTCATGATTTTATAAATTTTATAGTTTTTCGACTTCGGTAAAGTAGGCCCCCCCAACTTGTCCTTGTTGAGTATAAATGTAAGTCCAAAGCTCAGTAATTCCTGACAATAAGGTAAGAGTGAAATTAATTTCCTTGGAATCATCTTTGATCACAGCTTCGTTCTCAATCCCGGCAATTTTAATCCTAGCCTTGACGCCAACGATGGTCTTATCGGCTTCTTTCGGCCATTGTCGAAGAGTGAAGCGATATTTTCCAGCTTTAAGAACATTGACTAACCATGGATGAGTCACTTTTGGGATCATCTTGGTGGAAGAAAAGTTCCATGGCGGATTGCCTGTTTCCGGTCGCCAGTCCTGCGAGCAAAGAACTGCGGGGTTTTCTGTAAGATCACCAATATTGATCGGGACAGGTTTGAGTCCTCGAGAGACGCGTTTCCAGAATGATTGATAGGCTGTATATAAACCCTTAACGATTGCAGGTCTTTGACTGGCGATATTATTTCTTTGTGCTGGATCATTTACTATATCGTAAAGTTCTTCAGCTTTATCCGTATTCACCAACCTCCATCTTTCTGTCATGACAACCGAGTTCGTAAGGGGGCCGAGTGCAAATTTGTGATGGGCTCCCCCATGATATTGTAAAAACAGATGATTGCGCTTCCAGGATTTAGCTTTGCCTGCAAGTAGAGGTGTCAAAGACAGACCATCCACATCAAATCTTTTATCAGGCTTCGGAAGTTTACATAGATCAGCAAGTGTGGGCAGTACATCAATATGTGCGGAAAGCGTTTCAATATCCCGGCCTTCAGAGTAACCAGCAGAAGGCCAATGCAGAAAGAAAGGTACTCGGTGACCACCCTCATAGATCGAAGATTTTTTGCCTCGCATCCCCGCGTTGAAACCCAAAGTTGGCTCCGTATCCAGTCCTGGAAACTTGCATCCCGCAGATGTTCCATTATCGGTCATGAAAATTAATATGGTGTTTTCCGCTATTTTTAAATCTTTCAAATGCTTACGCAGAAGGCCCAGGTTGTGATCAATATTTGTAATCATTCCAAAGAAATTGGCATTGTTTACCTCGTTTCTTTGATAAGGTTTAGCCCATTTTGGATCTACCCGATAGGGTCCATGAGGAGCATTGGTGGCGATATATAGAAAGAATGGTTCTTTCCGGTTTTCCGAGATGAACCGCATACCTTCGCGAAACCATACATCCGTACAATAACCATCAAATTTTTCAAAAGTTCCCTTCCGACTACCCGGACGAACCCGTTCGTAGGTATCATCAAAATAATCATTCCCCCAATGATCGGATGCCTGCCCAACTCCACCGCATCTATGCCAAACCGCATCCTGAAAACCACGGTCCTGTGGGCGGTGCGGGGCATTATCTCCCAGA
>JABGUO010000203.1 GCA_018646565.1 Opitutia bacterium
GAAAAAGAAGTTTATGACCTTTTAATAATAAAAAGGCAACCTTGTTTACTTAATCGAAACGCCAAGTGATTTCAGCAAATCAATCAAGTCTGTTTCATCCTCAAAAGAAAGGCTTAGTTTTCCTTTCCCGAATGGATCACAGTTGATCGCCACTTTTCTTTTTAATGAGTCTTCGGAAATTTTCGCAAAATTAGAAAATTGTTTTGTGGACTGAATACTTGATTGCCTAGAGATTGGTTGAGGATTTCGAATCTCTGCTACTGCCTTTTCGCATTGGCGAACTGTCCAGCCTTCCGAAGCAACCCGTTTCCCGAGTTGGTTTCTTATTTTTTCATCCTCCACTCCAAGGAGGACTTTTGCATGCCCCATACTTAATTTCTGGGAGGAAAGTAAGGTCTTTAATTCCTCATCTAACTGTAATAATCGTAAAAAATTTGTGATATGTGCCCTGCTTTTTCCAACCCGGTTCGCAACTTGAGCTTGCGTCAGATTAAATTCATTTACAAGCGAGTCATAGCCCATTGCCTCCTCAACAGGATTAAGTCCTTCTCGTTGGAGGTTTTCAATCAATGATAAAGAAGCGGATGAAATATCAGTTGCCTTGAGAACCCGCACCAGGATTGTGCTTCGCCCCAAGGATTGATGTGCACGCCATCTTCTTTCTCCGGCTACCAATTCATAGGAATCACCGACTTTTCTTGCCGTTATGGGCTGCAAAAGTCCTTCCGACTCAATGCTGGAAGCCAATTCGCGAATAGCATCGGGATCAATTACTTTCCTAGGCTGATAGGGATTGGGAACAATCGATTCGATCGGTATGGAAAACAAGTTTTCTTCGTCTGAATCATTAGTTAAATCCCTATCTGCCCTCTCAGGGGAATGTTTGATAGACTCTTTTTGTGCGGAAATGGGTGAAAGTGTTGGGTTAGAAGAAGAAACATCCTCCACTTTTGCTGCAGTTCCACCTGCAATCAAACTACCTAATCCTCGACCTAACCTTGATGATGCTTTTGCCATAAAATTGACATTACTGGGGAATAAATAGTTCTTTTCCAATAAATACTTTTTTGGGATCTATAATCTGATTTGCATTAATAATCCATTTGGTTTTTGACTTGTATTTTTGGGCGATGCTGGAAATTGTTTCTCCCTTCTCCACACTGTGTACAAACCCTGTCTGGGGGTAATCCTGATTAAATGTAGGTACTGGTGCTGGTTTAGCCGGAGAAGATTGAACCTGGTCAAAACCTTTATTCATTTGGGTAATGAGTTCAGTCATTTTCAAATCAATGCTTTTTTGCAAGGTAAGTTGGAATTTTTCGCTTTGCAGTAATTTGAATTCCAGTTGTTTCATACGCTCGCTCATCCCTTGAAGAACCTCGCTCGAAACACCTGCATTGGAAGATTGTTTTCGAGTGGAATGCTCTAACTGTACTTTCAACTGAGCATTTTCTCTCCTAAGCAATTCCACTTCTGTCCTGAGTCCCGCTAGTTCTCTCGTTACTAACTCCATGTCCTGCTTTAAATTCGCTACCCGAACAGTAATATCAGCGAATGAAATACTGGGTGCAAAAAGAAGAACCAAATATAAAATGATTATATGGAAACCCAATCGGGAATATTGAACGAAGAAATTGTAAATTTTGCCTACCACCAATAGCAAAACTAAATATTTCCTAAATTGAAGCAAGAAATCTTTTAGAAAATCAGAAATCCAATTAACTAGTGGGTCAAATCCTTCATATCAAGGGATTCAAGAATTTCTCCAAATGGAAAGTTGAAACCGCGAAGAAATTCAGAAACTTTTAACATTTTACCGCCCGGTTTTTGAATTTCCAAAATCCGAAGAACACCGTGCTTTGTACCAATTATAAAATTGCCCTCTTCATCTCTTTTTGTTTCTCCCTCCCGCAGAGAATCAAGATCACTTTTTGGTTCTGCTGATCCTATCCTAAATTTCTGCCCATCATGAAAAAAACTACATCCTGGCCATGCTTGAAATGCGCGAATTCGATTTGATAATACTTGGGCCGTAGAGGAAAAATTTAGGTTTCCATCTTCTTTATTGAGTTTCCGGCAATAACTTGATTCTCTTCAGCTTGGGTAAACTCTTCCGCTTTTCCCTGAACAAGGCTGGCAATATTTCTTTTAATGAGCGGGATACACGATTGGGAAAGTTTGAGGCGCAAGCTAGGTC
>JABGUO010000204.1 GCA_018646565.1 Opitutia bacterium
GAGTGATGAGGCGTGGTCTCCAAAAATCACTCTTCATTTCAACTTTGTGAAAGGGAACAGGCTCGATGGATGCTACGACTTGAAGGCTTGCTAGAATAAAAAGGGAACCAATTTTAGAAACAGTTAAAATATTCATAAATGATAGAGTAGAAGGAAGAATTATTACATATCAACTATAATTCATATATAATAATTAATAATTTAAGTTTGGGTTTATTTGAATTTTAAAGTTGGGCCGACAGGGAATCGATGGGATGAGTAATCGGGATGAAGATCCGCAAAGGATGGAATCTGTAAAGGTTGGTTCATATTCATATTTCTGAACATTACGCTTTTTACGATCGTTACCGAAGGGTTAATAATTGGAGAAAGTCCATCGAATGATGCATCATCATGAAAATGATCACCATCCCCAGCGGTGGTAGACATGGTGATAATAAAATTTGAACCAACAGTTATATGAACCGGTTTTTTTAATGGAATATACCTGAATTCACCCTCTAAGAGGCCCTGTTTTTTTGGAGTTATTTGAATGCCAGCAATTTCTTGTGGAATAGAGTTTTTTATTTCCCATAAACGGATCCAATGTTCTTTATTAATAGTCCTTGGGTTTTTTCCTAATCTGCTGGGTTTGTCAGATTCTTGTTCACTGGGAACGCCGCGAGCTTCCCGTGCGGGTAATTCTCGATCGTGATCATCCCACATGCCCAAATGAGTGACGATTTGGTTTTCTTTCAGTTTGAATTTGAAACCGATTAAACCAGTAATATCGTTTCTTAAATTATGCCAACCATCATCTATGACTAGGTTTTGACTTATAGGAAGGTTGAGTTCCCTTGAATAGCCCTGATTATGAATTTGAAGGAGTCGGTTTGCCATGGAAGATGCTTCGGGAGTGTATTTTGAGAAATCTTCTTTTTCATACAGATCATGAGTCAAATCATAAGATACTAATGGTTGAGCAAAGCCTTGTGTTCCCTTTTTAGTCCAAGGTTGAGCGAGTCCGCCGCTTACGATTACCTTTTGTGAATCTTTTCTAATCGCAATCGCGTCGTTTTCATAGGGCGGGCCTAAATGGCAAAAGAAATAACGGGGTCGTTTATCTCTCTTTTCTGGATTTTTCCAATAAGCAAGTGAATTTAGGCTGTCGTGAGCTTCAGTAGGTTTGAGTTCTTCACTGACTAGAGAGGCCATAGTAGCGAAAAGATCTGTCAGGGAAAACAGGCTTCTATTTATAGTGCCACCTTCAAAATGTTGTTTTCTAAAAAGAATAAAAGGAACCCGATGACCCCCTTCCCAAATTTTTGCTTTTTTTCCTCTTAGCCCTCCGCTTTCTTGATTTGTTCCTTCGTTATCCCCTACATTAGGTCCATTATCGCTGGTGAAAATGATTAAGGTGTTGTCGATAAGTTTATGACCTGGGTTTCTTGGATCATTGGTTTCTTCTAGTTTTCTAATAAGTGCACCAAAAGCTATGTCATTTTCAATTACCATGTCTTCACGCTCGGTTCCTTTGGTTCCATCCGTATACCGGCTCGTTCCCTTAACGGGCTTTCCATCCAAAAATTTCGGTACTGCATAATCCCCGCTTTGGTTTCTCTGGAAATGATTTGCGGTGGGAACATAATATAAAAAGAACGGCTTTTGTTTCTGAGATGCTAATTGAATGAATTGGAGTCCTTCTTTAAGGAAATCGGGGCCGAGTTGAGATAGGTCCCAGTTGGGTCCGCTGAGTATTTGGCCGGTTCTGTGTTTCATCCCCATCCAATGCATTTTTGAACGGTCCGTGAAAGTCCACTTGTCATTACGAATGTAGATTCTTGGTTCAGTATCCAAAGAATCTTCAGTATTTCCTGGGACACCAAAGAATTCATCGAATCCATGATCAGTAGGACCATCAAGTAATGGCTTTGTAAAATCTACATCTTTGTAGTCAAATTCATCAGCAGGCTGACCTTCGCCATCATCAAAATCCATACCGACATGGTATTTCCCGATCGCCCCAGTATAGTAGCCGTTACGTTGAAGCATTTCCGGAAGAGTGGTAAGAGACCGTTGAATCATAGGTCGGTTCGGACCATGAGGGAGCCATCCCTGTTTCTTGAGGTATGCCCGATGAGCCAACCGACCAGTCAAGAGTGAGTATCGAGTAGAACTACACATAGAGGCGGGTGCATGGGCATCTGTAAAAAGAATTCCCTGTTTAGCGAACCTTTCCAGATTTGGTGTGTTTAGGGTTTTGCCAATGGGCTTTGCGCTGCTCATGAGACTTACATATTGATACGCACTCGTATCGCCGATCCCCATATCATCTGCCATAAATAGAACGATATTAGGCTTGGTTTTTGGCCCTGCTAGTAGAAAAGAAATACAGAAAGTAAAACTTAAGATTAAACTAATTTTGGCGTAATAGACCATTTGTTTCTACTAAGTTACGCTGGGGGGAGAATTCGCCTTTTTGGATCAAAAAACGAATGTTTTATTTGAAGAGCTCGTATGCCTTTAATAAGCCGGAAATGAAAAACCTTAATTTTTTCTCTGAGAATAGAGCCAAGACCACATTTTTTCCGATTTCCAGCAATCAACCCATGAATTATGACCACGTCCCTTAATTTCAGAATACCTAGGAGAGCCACCTGCTTTGGTTATGGCTTCGATCATATCCAGTGATCTTGAAGGTTTAATAACAGTGTCCTTGTCTCCGTGCCAAGCCCATATTGGAAGATGGGCTAATTCCTTTGCAATTGATTTATCTCCTCCACCACATATGGGAACAGCAGCGGCAAAGAAATTCGGTCTTCTTTGAATGGCATCCCAAGTGCCGTATCCTCCCATTGAAAGCCCCATCGCATAAATTCGGTTGGTATCGACTTGGTTGCTTGGATTTTGAATATAAATGTCGATTGCTTCCAGTACCATTTTCATTGAATCAGAAATTTTAGTCATTCGGTGGCCAAGTAGGTTCCAACTCGTATTTACCCATTTCTCCCCTTTAGGCACTTGACCAGCAAAAATATGTGATTTTCTTTTAAGACGAAGGCGTTCTTTTTCGAATGCATTCACGGCGCCAGCATCAGTCAGTTGACCGGTGTTGTTATTTCCCCTTCCTCCTGCTCCATGGAAAAAAACGAGAAGAGGGTAAACTTTGCCATTTTCCATCTTTTGGGGCGGGGAGTATCGGTAATTAAATCCTTGTTCACCACTAGGGACCGAAATATAGGAATTTACTAAATCTTTTGCGGTTAAACTTAGGGTACTTTGGCAGTAGAAGGATATAAAAAGAATAAAAGCAAATTTTTTGGTCATAAATTTTCATATCTTATTTACTACCGAATTTAAAACATAAATTTAATAACTTGAATCTAACCGATTAGAATTCATATGTTATCTTATGAAAAAGCTAGTTTCTGTTGCGCTTGAAAAATTGAAGAAGGAAGGACTTCGTATCACGGAACAACGGAGAGCAATTCTAACGGTTTTAGCCAGTGTAGACCAACCAAAGTCAGCAGAAGAAACTTTTGCCATTTTACCTGAAGATAGTTGCGATCTGGTTACTGCATATCGTTGCCTTGAACAATTTGAGAAAGTGGGAGTTGTTGAAAGAGGTGTGCGTGAAAATGGAACCAAAGTCTATTGTTTAGGTCATGGGCATGGACATCATCATCATTTAACCTGTAGGTCCTGTGGAAGAACGGAACGAATTGATCTATGCATGGGAACAGAACTGGATGCGGTCGCAAAATCTTTCGGGTTTACAGAAGTTACCCATGTAATGGAGGTTTTTGGCAATTGTCCGACATGTGTATAGAAATATTGTTGATGTTCTCCTTCCTTGCTTGCCACAAAAGAAAAATCTCTTTCAGATGAAAAGAATTACAACTTAAAAAATATGAAATTAACTTCAGTTTGTATTGCTTTATTCTTTATTCTATCGTCGGTTTTATTTTCTCAACCAGACGAGGAAATCGAGAAAATAAAAGAGGCTGCTCCAAATGCCGCTTCTGTAAAACCTAAGAAAAAAAGACACATATTAGTTTATTCAAAACCAAGCGGGTTTAAGCATAATTCGATCCCCACAGGAGTTAAAGGTTTGCGGGTACTTGCTGAAAAAACGCAGGCATTTGAGGCGACTTTTACTCTTGAGACAAAAGAATTTACTTCGGAAGGTTTAAAGAAATATGATGCAATTATTTTTAATAATACGACTCATGTACAAAAGGCGTTTACTGAAAAGTCTCAACGGGATGCGATTCTTGATTTCATTAAGAATGGCAAAGCTTTTATTGGGTTTCATGCCGCTTCGGATGGTGGCATGTCTCAATGGCAGGAATACACCGATATGATTGGAGGATGTTTTGCTGGGCATCCATGGAATGCCGGTGGTAAATGGCCATTCTTCGTTGAAGATGTAAAGCATCCTATCAATCAAGCTTTCCAAGAAAAAGAATTCATGTTCTCGGATGAAATATATCAATACAAAGCTTATGATCGAAGCAAACTTCGTGTACTGATCGGGCTTGATTCAGTAAAAACAGATAAAAAAGGAAATTCCAAAACAAACGATTATCCTGTTTCCTGGGTTCGCTCTTACGGAAAGGGACGAGTTTTTTATTCCAATTTTGGCCATAACAAAGCAACCTGGTGGACACCATTTATGTTGCAACACTTTCTCGATGGAATTCAATGGGCATTGGGCGATATAAAAGGACCATCCAAATCAATTCCTCAATCAAGAAACTTAAATTAAAATTCTTAAAATTCCTCAATTAATCTATTATAATACATATGAAACAAACAGAATCTGTAAGTCGTAGAAAATTCATTGGTACCTCAGCAATTGCTGGTGCAGCCGCATCTTTTCCCTATGTTGCAAAAGGGGAAGCTCTTCAAAGTGACACAATACGAGTTGCTGCGATTGGACTTGGTGGTCGCGGTACCGGTGCGATTACTCAAATTCTAGATGCACCCATGGATTTAGAAAAAAATAAGAATGTTCGCTGCAAAACAAAGTTGGTTGCAATCGCGGATGCATTCCCTGAAAAATCAGCGAATAAAATTGCCGCGATGAAGAAGAAATACGGAGAGGACCGAATTGATGTCGAAGGCCGGATTTTCGGAGGCTTAGACGGATACAAGCAGGCGATCAATGAAGATGTTGACATGGTCGTAATTGCCACACCTCCAGGCTTCAAGCCTCAGCAATTTGAATACGCGATAAACCAAGGAAAAAAAGTATTTATGGAGAAGCCAGTTGCTAGTGATGTGACTGGAATTCGTCGCGTATTGGCCTCCGCGAAGAAAGCAAAAGAAAAAGGTCTTACCGTGGGTATAGGACTGCAGCGTCGGCATGAAGAACGCTATATTGATTGCGTCAAACAACTCCAAGATGGGGTGATTGGAGATATTAATATGCTTCGTGTGTATTGGAATGGTAATTCTATTTGGCACCGCGGGAAACAACCAGGCATGACCGAGATGGAGTATCAAGTGAACAATTGGTATCATTTTACCTGGGCCTCCGGTGATCAAATTTGTGAGCAACATATACACAACTTGGATGCAGGTTGCTGGATAAAAGGGATGTATCCGATCAAAGCGAACGGTATGGGGGGAAGTGAAATGAGAATGGGGGGAGATCGAAAGCTTTCCCAAATTTTTGATCATACTTTTGTTGAATACACATTTCCGGACGGGACTAAGATGTTTAGCCAAGGCCGACACCTTAAGGGAGGATGGTCCCATGTCGCAGAGTATGCTCATGGTTCGAAGGGAACCTGTAAGGTTGCCAGTCACATAGAACCCTTCGCGGGTGATCCTATTCGGATTCGCGGTGCCGGGGGAGGCCATTATCAAGAACAGAAGGATTTGATTGAAGCCCTGCATAAGGGGGAGTACTACAATGAGGCTGAGTATGGTGCTATGAGTACTTTTACAGCAATATTGGGTCGTGAAGCCTGCTATTCCGGTAAAGAAATTATTGCGGATGACCTAATGAAAAAGGGAAGAGATTATGCACCTGGTATTGACGATTACACTTGGGATAGTGCCCCTCCGGTGGCTCCTGATGAAAAGGGTGAATACCCCGTCCCTGCACCTGGTGTTTACAGACCGTTCGCCTAGAGTCTTTTTTCCTCCCTCCCTGTCAATTTTCAAGGGAGATACTAAAAAGTGTATGCCGGTTTTGTGTTAGACTACTAATACTGACACCTTGCATGGAAAGTTTAAAATTGCATAAAACTTTCCTTGTGTGCTTTGCCGTTACTAATCTTCAAATACAATAAATTATGATTCTTTCTGATTCCTCAATTCTTCGTGCCATAGAAAAGAAGGATATTGTTATAGAGCCTTATGATCGTTCCTGTCTTGGCACCAATAGCTATGATGTTCATTTATCTAAATTTTTGGCCTGTTATGTAGACGATGTCATTGATGCAAAGCGACACAATCAGGTTAAACACTTCGAAATTGACCAAACTGGCATTGTCTTAAATCCCGGCAAAACATATCTTGGATCAACTCTAGAATATACAGAAACTCATCAATGCGTGCCCTTTTTAGAAGGTAAATCAAGTGTTGGTCGTCTTGGGATCGATATTCATGCTACAGCAGGAAAAGGTGATGTTGGATTTTGTAATCATTGGACTCTCGAAATTTCAGTTTCACAATCAGTCCGGGTA
>JABGUO010000205.1 GCA_018646565.1 Opitutia bacterium
AACCTCAGTTCAAAGTCGACTGTTCTGATGAAAATGAAACCAAACTCAGAATTCAAAGGTATAGTCAGGATATTATGACTCGGGAAACATTCGAAAAACAATTTGGTTTTATTCCTATTATTGATCTTCAGTTGGGTAAAGCAGAAGAAGTTCTCCTATTCAATGGAGGCGTGGGCACTCATTCAAACCAATGATTTTAGGAATCGAAAGTTCTTGTGATGAATCTGCGTTAGCTTTGTATTCACCTCGCGAGGGCATTCTGGGAGAATGGATTCATAGCCAAATTACAAAACATTCCGAGTATGGTGGGGTAGTACCGGATATTGCAGTTTCAGAGCACTTAAATAATTTTATTCCCCTTTTGTCCTTAGCGAAAAAACAACACCAACTAGATTCAATTGTTTCGAAAATAGCGGTTACTTGTGGTCCCGGTCTAGTAGGTTGCCTAGGCATTGGAATGAGCGTGGCAAAATCGTTGGGACTTCTTTGGGATGTTCCAGTCGTTGGAGTTAATCACTTAAGAGGTCATGCTTTTTCTCCGTTTTTACCTTTAGGCTTAAGCGGGGAGGATAATTTTGCTCCCTATCTTCCACATTTGGGATTACTGGTTTCCGGAGGAAATACTATTCTTTTTATACTGAATGAAGAGAAAGAGATTTCTATTATTGCAAAAACGGTGGATGATGCTGTGGGTGAAGCGCTAGACAAGGGAGCTAAATTATTAGGAATTCCCTATCCAGGGGGTGCTGAATTAGAAAAACAAGCAAGGGGAGGAAATATCAATGCATACGATTTCCCTCGTGCATTTTCCTCCAAAAATGAAATGAAATTTAGTTTTTCCGGTCTAAAGACAAGTTTACTTTACACTCTTAAGAAGATGACAGAGTCAGAAGTACATGAACGCTATTCCGATCTTGCTGCGTCTTATCAGACCGCAGCGATCATGCAATTAGTACGAAAGGTAGGACATGCATTGGAGTGCGGAAATTTTAGTAGTATTGGGCTTTCTGGAGGGGTCGCCAATAATCAATTTTTGAGAGACGAGATGGGCAAGATGGCGAAAAAAAATGACACCGAATTACTTTGTGCTGCACCTCAACATACCGGAGATAACGCGGGGATGATTTGCTTTGCAGCCAATGTCGATTCTAGAAATACTTGGCCTAATCAAAATCAAGAATTAAGTTTCAATTCAGCTCTTATGCTTGATGAATTTCCCTGTGCATTTTGATTGTATGACATAAATGGAATTGAGAACACTTGCCTATTCATTGAAAAAAGTTATTTTGATTAGCTATGATTTCAGATCCTGAAAAAAGTAAAAAGCTTTCTAAAAACGAGGGTATTAAGGAAAAAAGTAATTTTTTACGAGGTACTATATTGGACGGGTTGTCAGATACTTCCACCGGTTCCATTTCAGCGGATGATGCTCAATTGACTAAGTTTCACGGGACCTATCTACAAGATAACCGTGACGAGAGGGCGGCTTTGCTTAAAGAAAAGAAAGAAAAAGCGTTTTCTTTTATGATAAGAGTGCGAGTACCCGGAGGAGTTTGTACGCCCAAGCAATGGCTCGGAATTGATCAGTTGTGTAATAAGTTTGGTGATCAATCGCTCAAGATTACGACCAGGCAGGCTTTTCAGTTATACGGAGTGGTGAAGAAAAACCTCAAACAAACAATGAAGGAGATTAACGACACCCTCCTTGACACATTGGCAGCCTGTGGTGATGTGAATCGGAATGTGATGTCACCCTCCAACCCTTTTGAGTCCGCACTTCATGGGCAGGCTTTGAATTTAGCTCAGCAAATTCACGATCATTTGACACCGAGTACTTCTGCGTATGCCGAAATTTGGCTCGACGGAGAAAAAACTGCAGCAATAGGAGAAGAAGTGGAGGAACCTATTTATGGAAAAACATACCTTCCACGAAAATTTAAAATAGCAGTCGCGTTACCACCTCGAAATGATGTCGATGTTTTTTCTAATTGCTTAGGCTATGTCGGCATCTCAGAAAATAATAAAATTGTAGGTTATAATGTCTTGGTTGGAGGAGGTTTGGGAATGACTCATGGCAAAACCACCACCTTTCCCCGTTTGGCAGATGTAATTGGATTTTGTACTCCAGAGCAAGCGGTTCAAGTCGCGGAAGAGGTAGTTAAAATTCAAAGGGATTTTGGGGATCGATCGGATCGAAGGCACGCCCGTTTGAAATATACTATTGAAGATCGTGGTGTTGAGTGGTTCAAGGAAGAACTGAATCAAAGACTGGGATGGGATTTAGAACCTGCTCGAGACTTTTTATTTGAATCTACCACCGATCGTTACGGTTGGAACCAGGATGCAGATGGTTCTTGGACTTATGGATTATTTTTTGAGGGAGGTCGACTACGTGACAAATCCAAGTTAGCGATTCGTGAAATTGCATCTTGCATTCCCTGTGAGTTTAGACTCACCGCCAATCAAAATCTTGTCATTGCCCGTATCAGCAACGAGGATAAAGGGAAGATCGATGAAATTTTAGCAAAACATAGTGTTCTTTTACCATCTGATTTAAGTGGTTTGAGGCTTAATTCGATTGCCTGTACTGCACTTCCAACCTGTAGCTTGGCATTGGCAGAAAGCGAACGATATCTCCCCCATTTGATCGATGAATTGGATGCGATAATTGATGGTCTTGGTCTTCGGGATGAATCAATTGCCATTCGTTCAACTGGTTGCCCGAATGGGTGTGGACGTCCTTATCTCGGCGAGATCGGACTTGTTGGTAAGGCACCTGGTAAGTACAATCTTTACCTAGGAGCCGGGTTGGATGGCACTCGTTTAAATAAGTTGTATAAGCCCGCGATTACACATGAAGAAATTGTCGCTGAATTGAGACCATTACTGGTGGACTATTCCAAGAACCGAGTAGAAGGTGAACGGTTCGGGAATTTTTGTATTCGTAAAAGTTATGTGAAAGAAACTGACCAAGGGTCCGACTTTCACGAGTAATACGCTTTTTTACACTTAATCTTATTTTCGTATGGGCAGAAGGTTTTCCAAGACATTAGGTAGGAAGACACACGGTAATCCACAGGCGAATATTTCCACATTAAATGAAGAGGAAGCACTTGAGTTGTTGGATAAATTAAATGACGATCCATTCATACTTATTTTGGATCAAGTGCAAGATCCTAGGAATTTGGGTGCATGTTTGCGTTCAGCAGATGGTGCGGGGATTAATCTCGTTGTAATTCCAAGCGACCGATCGGCTGGATTAACTGATGTGGTTCGACATGTAGCATCGGGTGCAGCTGAGGCTCTTCCACTTGCTCGAGTACGAAACTTGGCCCGCTTTATGAAGGAGCTTAATCAACGAGCGATCAAAATGGTAGGTACAAGCGACCAAGCTAAAATAACAATATTTGAGTCCGATCTAAAAGGCCCACTCGCATTAGTGGTGGGTGCAGAGGGGACGGGTATTCGACGGTTAACGGCAGATAACTGCGATGTTTTAATTAACATTCCAATGGGAGGCACAGTGGAATGCCTCAATGTTTCTGTTGCAACCGGAGTTTGTCTATTTGAGGCGTTTCGTCAGAGAAGAAGTTAGTTCCCAAAAAACCTAAATATTGGAGGTCTTTAATGCCCCATCGGTACTTTCTTTTTTCTCTCCCGTTTTAATAAAAAGCCAAGAGAAAACAGCGGAAAAAAGTAGTGTGCTTACGAGTGAGTTACGCAGGAAAAGGTATGCAGGAGCATATCCAGGTTCACCAAGAAATTGAGCCTGCCAAAAACCGATGACTGTTTTTGAATAGGCAGGATTAATCAGCCAGGCAAACCCACAGGTTAATCCATGAAAAAGTAATGCACTTGAAATTGCACCCGCAAAAAGCGGTAGTACCCGTGGTGATTTTCGAATTGATTTACCCAAGGCAAAAATTCCTATGTAGGCAATGATTGTAACCAGGGTAAATGTTTCAAAAAGATTCGCACCGTAAAATGGATTTAATAGTAAATCAGAAATAAAAACCGCAGTGATTGGACCCAACCAAGACCAAAACCCTTTTAAAAACGCTCCCGAAATAAAAAAAAGAGCTATTACCGGAGTAAAGTTAAACAACTCGGGATGGGACAAGGGTAAATATCGAGACCATCCCACTGCAATAATCAGAATGACAAGCCATAATTGAGGTGACTTTAATAAGGTAGAATCTGACTGTAAATATTTTGTCATTTGAATATACTACACGATTTATTTTTGGGGTTCAACTCTTGCTTCCTCTTTCTTCCTCTTTCTTTTTTCCAAAGCATCGATTAATCGATCGATAAAAGAGCATTGTTCGGGGCATAATTTTATCTTTGCTTCCCTTTCTGTCATCATAACAGCTTGATCAATCTCCGGGAAAGTCCAGTTTTTCCCACTCCCTTTGGGGAATTCTAGGGTAATTTCATTACATTTTGGAATAGTTCCTTTAATCCATTTACCTGAGAATCCCCATGCATAAACTCGCTTGCCATTTTTTTGAAGAATGGAACCCAGGTCGAGGTATGGTCCACGAGGAATTAAACCGGTTTCCTCTTCAAATTCTCGTATTGCTGCATCAAAAACTTCTTCTCCTTTATTGGGTTCTCCTTTTGGAATACTCCACCATCCATCATCTCGATTCTTGAATAATGGACCACCAGGATGAGCGATTAAAAATTGTGTCGTTTGATTATCTTTTTCATATAAGACCAGTCCGCCGCTTATCTTTTTAGGCATGGTGATTAGATTCTTTCAATATTGAGGCTTTTTTCCATTACTACTAAATCTCGCCAATGCGGACCGACTTTCCGATATTTCTCCTTCAGTGCGATTTCATTGAAACCAAGTGAACGATAGCAATTTCGTGCCGGTTTGTTATGGCCAAAAGTATTTAAAGTAATTCTCCTGAATTTTTTTTGAGCCACGCACCAGTCAACTATTTTGCGAACAAACTTTCTTCCGATCCCCTTTCTTCGGATTGTTGGATTTACTATTACTCGGCAAAGAACTGCTTTATTACCAACCGATTGGACAATTTCTCCGTAGCAGTTAAGCAATCCCTTTTCATCAATAAATGCAAAGGAATGTAAATCTTTTCTTTGCAAATGAATTGAAAAAACTTCTGTATTCAAACCTTCTTGAAAAGTATTTCCTGACCAAAATTGTTGATCCTCCTCACCCTGAATCCAAGATAGCAAATCATATGTCCTACTGGGTGGGAAATTA
>JABGUO010000206.1 GCA_018646565.1 Opitutia bacterium
TTATGGAATTAAGGTAATGTCGATGGGATTACTCGTGGATGAAGAAACACCCGTTGTCTGGCGTGGACCCATGGTAATGAAAACAATTCAACAATTTGCTGCTAATGTAGATTGGGGAGAACTCGACTTACTCTTAATCGATTTACCTCCCGGCACGGGAGATGCACAACTTTCCATCGCTCAGGTGATGCCACTCGATGGAGTAGTCATTGTTACTACCCCACAAAAAGCGGCGGTAGATGTTGCCCGAAGAGGTGCAAGAATGTTTGAAAAAGTAAATGTTCCCATTCTCGGAGTGGTTGAAAATATGAGTTTTCTTCTCAACGAAGAAAACAAAGAGAAGTCCTATCTATTTGGCAAGGGAGGGGGACCCATGACAGCACAAGCACTTTCAACTGCATTTCTTGGAGAAGTTCCCCTGCACGAAGAAATAAGAATGGGGGGGGATCACGGACTTCCTATTGTCGTTTCTAACCCCGATCACTTTGCGAGCAAAGCGATTACGATTGTGGCGAAAGAAATACTCTCGATTTTAAACTGAACGAGAAAACAGCGGTAAAAAGAGGATTAGCTCTTAATTTCTTTATGCAAAGTATGCTTGCGCATAAAACGGTTGTATTTCATTTTCTCAACCGGATCGCTTTGTAACTTCTTATTACGGGAAGCCATGTATCGGGAAGGTTGTTTACCCTCTTTACGTGCAACTGTGCATTCAAGTATGATAGTATCTCTTGCCATAGTGTTATATACCATGCCTAAATAACCGAAGGTGGCAATGAAAAATTTAAGGTTTATGAAATACAAATTGCTGAAAAAAATTTTTTAGGATTTGCAAATTTAGCCTAGAATATCCATCCTTTGCTAATGGAAACTTCATCAAGCGATCATGTGAATTCTGAAAATTTACACCGAGAAATGCAACTTCGGCGTGAAAATGAATCTTCTCTTGAAGTCCCCGAAGTGGGAAATGAAAGCTCTGAGAAAGTCACAAAATCACCTGACCCAATTCATCTCTCGGGGTCGTTGGCACAGGATGAAACTCTTGAACAACAAACACAAACCTCCCACCCAGGCATCCCTCTTGAAAGTGTAGATAATGTGGACGATGCCGGTCTTGACAGCACAAGGAATCCCGATTGGGAAGTGGTTAAACCCACCGATTTACCCAACGAACCAAAACCAAGCCAATTTCACAACGATCGTTACTGGGATGAAAGAAGCCTAGATCGTGAACTTCAAGATAAAGACCTACAGCAGGAATTGATTGATCAGGAAATGGAAGACTTTAATAAGGCAGCCGAGAGAGGCGAAGATTTTAGCAGGCCCAATTCAAATGAAGTACTCGATCCTTATTACCAAAGCGGTTCCGACTCCTCAGAACCCCCTTCTGCCGGAAACAGTCTAGACTCCTTTATTTAAAATGCATTCATCCCCTAGTCGGATTGATGTAATTGGAAATACTCTTGCTCTCCAATGGCCTAACGGAGATGAAAGTTTCATTGAGGCACCTCTCCTGCGCACTCATTCACCCAGTGCAGAAAACAAAGGAGAGACTGATATATTTGGACAGGTTAGTGGTGGCCAAGTAAAAACTGAATACCCGAACATTAAGATTATAAAAGTCTCAACCATCGGAAATTACGCCATTCGCATACTATTTTCTGATGCTCATTCTACCGGAATCTATTCCTGGGAGTACCTCCAAAAATTAGCAAGTCTCAGTAACAATTCCTGATTTTATTAGTGCAGGAAAACAAATTAGCAGCGGGAACAGACAGTATTAAGCAAGTCCCCTGTTACTTTTCTCGGTAAATTGTATAATTTCTTGGGTGATTTTTTCTTTGGCTAAATTAGATCCATTCTGCAAATGCTTAACTGCCTGCCTTCGGTTCAAATCACCGCGATAAAGAACTTTGAATACTCCCTTCGCAACATCCAAGTCAGTCTTTGCAAAGCCAGAGCGTTCCATCCCCACTTTATTAATTGAGCGAACTTCTGCCGGAGATCCATCAGCGAGCATGAAAGGAGGAACATCCTGCACCAGTTTCGAACAAGCGGAAATCATACAATGCCTCCCCAATCGACAGAATTGATGTACGCCCACGCCCCAACCAATAGTAACATGATCGTCTACCTCAACATGCCCACCAAGGGCAGATTGACTACTCATTACAAGGTGGTTACCGACTTTACAATCGTGGGCAATATGACTGTAAGAAAGAAACACATTATCAGAACCAATCTCAGTACAATCTTGACTATCTGTAGCAACATGGGCTGTTACATATTCACGAAAGATATTATTATCTCCAACCACTAACTCAGGTTCCCCACCGGTGTACTTTAAATCATGAGTTAATCCTCCAATTAATGCATAAGGATAAACTTCATTATTCTTACCTAATGTCGCTTTACCCTCAACAGTTGCATGATGCCGAATAATCGTAGCATCTCCCACAACTGCGGATTTACCAATTAATGCAAACGCTTCCACGATCACATCCTGTCCGAGCTGAGCTCCTTCTTCAACGATAGCAAGTGGATGAACCGATGTAGCCATTTAACTTCCTTCCCCCGCATCTACAATTGAAAACATAAGCTTTGCGGATGAAACCGCCTTATCATTCACTTTACATTCAACGCTTGCAGTTGCCAATTTGTTCCCCCTTACCTTTTCTAAAGTAGCGGTTATGACAAGTTGATCTCCTGGGACAACTGGTTTTCTAAATTTAACCTTATCTGCACTCATGAAAAACGCCACTTTACCTTCCGAAGAACTTCGACGTAATAGTAAAATGCCGGCAGCTTGTGCCATTGCTTCTAATTGAAGTACTCCAGGCATCACAGGATGCCCGGGAAAATGTCCGGTAAAAAAGGGCTCATTGATACTCACATTTTTGATTCCAACCAAAACTTCATTACCCTCAATTGAAATGACACGGTCAATCATTACAAAAGGAAAACGATGAGGCAAAACGTCAAGAATTCGTCGAATATCTAATTCGGTCTCTTCTGGAAGAACCACGGATTTATTATTTTTCTTTTCAGAAACAACTTTTCCTTTTCGCTCCATCCTTTCCCCGATCTTTTTTGTTAAATCTGAGTTCAGAGAATGGCCCGGTCGAACCGCAATTATATGAGCTT
Organism: Opitutia bacterium; assembly: GCA_018646565.1. Lineage (GTDB taxonomy): Bacteria > Verrucomicrobiota > Verrucomicrobiia > Opitutales > Seribacteraceae > Seribacter. The sequence continues at coordinate 3,145 of JABGUO010000206.1, forward strand.
TTAAGGGTTTTCCTAATAAAGCGAGATCACCAACAATATCTAAAATCTTATGACGGACAAATTCATCCTCAAATCGAAGCGGTTCCTTCGAAAGAATCTTATCTCCCTTGATTACAATTGCACTGTCAAGACTTCCCCCACGAATTTTTCCTAATTTAAGTAATTCTTCTATATCTTCGTAAACAGTAAATGTACGGGCAGGTGCAATTTGAGCAACAAAGGTCTCAGGATCCAAATCAATCGATAAATGCTGTACGTGACTGCCACGATCATCCGCAGAGGTACATGTAATACGAAACCCGTCATAAGGAAGAGCAATCATTGAGCGATTCCCTGAAGTTACAGAAAGCGGTTCAGGTAAGGTATAATACTCCCTTTCCGCATTTTGCTCTACTGGTTCTGCTTCTAAGACAAGATTTACAAAAGGACGGCATGAACCGTCCAATATAGGCGGTTCACTTGCATCTAATTCTATAATTGCATTATCTACTCCACAACCTGCAAGGGCACTCAAAACATGCTCTATTGTATGGACCTTTGCATTTCCATTTGAAATTGTCGTACTTCTAACGAGCTCAGTAACATTACAGGACAATGGAATAATTTCTGGCTTTCCAAATAGATCAACTCGTCGAAAGACAAAACCTTGATTTTCTTCCGCCGGTTTGATGGTAAGATTAACTTCTTCTCCAGTGTGAAGAGATTTTCCCTTTATTGAACGCTCGTTTCGGATAGTTCTTTGTTTTGCAGGCATATAAGGTGGAATTTCTAAAACAAGCCTGACTTTCTGTAAAGAAGGAACATATTTTAGATGCTTGCGAAAAACTAAAAAATGTAGATAAACGGAATTCTATCCTATGAAAAAACAGACTTTGTCAAAGCGATGGAAGAAAGAATACTACCGAATGGTGGACGGTATTGTTCGATCTCATGCGATACAAAAAAATTTCATGAGGCTAGTATATTTAATCTGTTTTATTACGACTGTGATTCTTGCCTCACTGTTATATCTTAATTCGTAATCAAAATTTTATTTTTTGAGAAAAGGTAAGTCGTTTCTAAAAGAACCATTCATCAAAGATTTCTGCCAAGTTTGATACGCTTTTTTCTTCTCCGATTCATCTACAGAAGAATCTTCCGCAAAATCAATCAATCTTAAGTAACCATTTTCTTGGAGGTAGTTCCCAAGAGTGCTATTCGAACGGGGATGACCTATCATTGAAAAAACCAATTGCTCGGCTTCAATAACTCTTTTCTTTTGATTACCAGCAACTAAGAATACGCCGGACGAACGAATTTGCTTAAGTCGATCCTGAACAACCTGGTTTTCTAGGTCCAGACAATTTCCAGAAAGTGAAAGGCGTTTTAAATTGTTAAGTGTGAGCAAAGGCTTCGCAGAGTGTATGAAGTTATTGGATAATGATAAAACCTGTAATTTATCGAATTCTGAGAGTGCTTGAAGAGTGACAATTTGGTTTCTTTGTAAACGAAGTTCTTTCAATGAAGTGAGTCCCTGAATTGGTCTCAAATCACAGATTCGGTTTTCCGCGAGGTACAAATGTTCAATTCTTGGTAAAA
>JABGUO010000207.1 GCA_018646565.1 Opitutia bacterium
AACATTTGGAAAAAGGAAAGAAGCAAGGTATCAGAAGTCGGCAATGCAATTATGCAAAGCCTAAATGAAATGCAGGCGAATCAAACTGGTGGAGACTTAAACGCAAGTCACCTCGACGCTTGTTTCCAGGCATTGTTGACAGATTATGACTCACAATATGGAGGTTTTGGGAACAAACCTAAATTTCCAACTGCACATACGCTAAGCTTTCTTCTTCGTTATCATAAAAGAACCGGAGAGAAAAAAGCCTTAGAAATGGCAAAGCATAGTCTTCAAAAAATTCACCAGGGCGGAGTGTATGATCAAGTCGGCATGGGAATTCACCGGTACTCTGTCGATGAAGAATGGCTTGTTCCTCATTTCGAAAAAATGCTCTACGATCAGGCCCTGTTTGCCCAGGCAAATTTGGAATGCTTTCAAATTACCAAGTCTGAGTATTTTGCACATACCACAAAAGAAATTCTTAGTTATGTAATCCGAGATATGACCTCACCTGAAGGTGGATTTTATTCTGCAGAAGATGCAGATAGTGAGGGAGAGGAAGGAAAATTTTATGTATGGACTGAGTCGGAAGTAATAAAAATCCTGGGAATTGATGATGGCAAATTTTTTAACGAAACTTATCGGTTCGAAAAAGAGGGAAATTTCCTGGATGAAGCCACACATCAAAAAAACGGGACGAATATTCCCCATTTACGAAAATCTCTCGATGAAATCGCCCAAGAAAAAAATCAATCACCGCACGAATTTCGGGATAAAATAAACTCGCTAAAAGCGACTCTCTTTGGAGCTAGAAAAAAACGAATCCATCCCCAAAAAGATGATAAAGTACTGACCGATTGGAATGGATTAATGATTTCAACTTTTGCGCAAGCTGCGAAGGCATTGGATCAAGATAAATACTTAAAAATCGCCCAAAATGCCGCCGATTTTTGTCTTTCCGAGTTAAGGCTGCCAAATGGACGTCTTTTAAAAAGGTGGCGCCGTGGAAAAGCGGGACTTCCTGGACATTTAGAAGATTACGCTTTTTTTAGCCAAGGATTGATTGATTTATACGAAGCGAGTTTTGATATTCAATACTTGAAAGCAGCGATCGAACTGGTGGACCTCACGATTGTCCATTTTGAAGATCAAGAAAACGGCGGTTTTTTTCTCACTGCGGATGATGGAGAAAAACTGTTGATCAGAGCGAAGGAAATCTACGATGGCGCCATTCCGTCCGGTAATTCAGTCATGGCACTCAACTTACTTCGTATCAATAAAATTACAGGTAACAAGAAATACCTAACCTCTGCAGAAAATTTATTTTCTGCATTTTCTGGTTTTATAGAAAAAAATCCACAAGGTGCAGAAGTATTACTACATGCCCTTGACTTCGCCCTCGCTCCAGCAAAAGAAATCGTAATCGTGGGAGATCCAGGCATGGAGGATACCAAGGAATTGATTAGAGAAGTGAATCAACACTTCCTGCCAGCAAAAGTTCTACTCTTTCGTTCTGCGCAACTTACAAATCCGGAAATTTTAAAGTTAGCACCTTTTATCACAAGCCATCAGTTAGTGGATGGAAAACCTGCCGTTTACATTTGCGAAAATCAAACCTGCCAACAACCCGAAGTCAGTACGGAAAAAATTAGAGAGTTATTGGGAAAATAGTAAGAGTTTAATTTTTTGTCCCTACATGTAAGGCAACAATCGAGAAAGTAAGTGCTTCAATATTCACATTCTCAAAGCCCACTTCTTCGAGTTCCCCACCCAATTCGGCACGGTTTGGAAAATTGGAAATACTGGTGCCCAAATAAAGATAGGCATCACGATCACCGGTAACTATTCGAGCAAACCAAGGTAAGAGTAGGCGAAGATAAAAATAATAAAAGGGCCGAAACCACCAATAAGGTTGAGTAAACTCCAATACAATTAAACGCCCATTTGGTTTAAGAACACGATAAATCTCGGCTAATCCTTTTTTACGATCTGCCAGGTTTCGAAGGCCAAAAGAAATAGTGAC
>JABGUO010000208.1 GCA_018646565.1 Opitutia bacterium
GAATTTTGAACGAACGGAAGTCTTTTACTGTTTGGGTCTTTTATCTATTGTTTTGGTAAATCAAGTCTGGAGTTTTTACGAATCACAATTTTTTTTAAAATTAATTTCCAAATCCCTGCGAACTTCAATTATTTTAACCATCGGAAGTTTATTTTTACCCGTTATTTTGTGCGAGGGATTAAAAGTAAATGATTATCTATTGATTTTTTTGATCACTCACCTGTTTTGGATTAATTGTGTGTTAAGCAAATCATGGGAGAATGAATACCTTGATTTAGAAAAACCTTCTCTTATTCCCTTTTTGAAGAATCAAAACTTTTATTGTGAAATTTGTGTACTTACACTATTACTGTCTTCAGCGAACCTATCCCTCTATTTTTTCAATATTCATATAGAGATTATCTTTTTGAGTTTAATATTTACAGTTTATTTTTTAATTATATTTTTACTAAAATCCAATATGTGTAAGATACAAAAAAGAATTCTATTGGATCAATTTTATTGGATTACTCCTTTATGTTATAGTTTTGTGTAAATATTATGAGCTTTGATCACATTGCGCCTATCTATAATATTGGAGAAAATGTTTTCTTTGGAAATCGATTAAATTTAGCGAGGACGGTTTTTACTGATGAATTGATGAATTCCCGTTCGGTACTTTTATTGGGCGAGGGTAGGGGGAAATTTCTCCAAGAATTGCTTGCGATTAATCATTGCTGTTCTGTAACAATCGTTGATTCATCGACAAGGATGATTCGGTATCAGAAATCGATAGTTACGAAGGCTAACTTCGATCGCGTTAATTTTCATTGTGTTTCAATTGAAACTTTTTCTACCAATCAAAAGTTTGATTTAATCTGTTCATTTTTCTTTTGGGATTGTTTTACAGTCCAACAGATCAATAAGTTGGTGCCATTTTGTAGTACACTTTTATTAACAAAAGGCTTATGGATTAATAGTGATTTTATTGATTTAATGAACCATAGAAACGATACAAATTATTTTAAAATCCGATTATTGTATTTATTCTTCCATTTAACCACTGGAATTCGTGCATGGCGTGTAGAGCCATTTAAATTTTTTGCCGAGGAAAATGGTCTTCGTTTATTAAAAATTGATGAAACTAAGAAAAATTTCATCAGTACAGAACTTTATCAAAAGATAATCTAATTGTGATTTTCGGTCTAAAATTCTTGACCACTACTACCCTAGCTACAAAATAGATCGTTCTGTGGCTTGATGAGCTGGTTATATAGAATATACTAAAAGCTCACACTAAACTTTTTTAAATATGACATTACCCCAAAAACAAGGATTGTACGATCCCGCAAACGAACATGAGAATTGCGGAATAGGTTTGATTGTAGACATGAAGGGCAGGCGCTCCCACGAAATTGTCCAAGGAGCGCTAGAAATCTGCGTAAATTTAGACCATCGAGGAGGATGCGGATGCGATCCAATAACTGGAGATGGTGCCGGTTTATTTATCCAATTGCCTGACAAGTTTCTTAGAAAATCATGCTTTTCAGAAATGTCATTAACTCTACCTCCTGAGGGTGATTACGGAGCCGCATTCATTTATCTGTCTAAAGATGAGGATTTATATTCAAATGAAAAAACTGTAACTGCAGAAGTTCTTGCTGAATTGGAAATGGAATTGCTTGGTTGGAGAACTGTACCCGTAAGAAGCGAAATTTTAGGTAAAGCTTCCGCAGAATGCGAACCCAGAATGGAACAACTTTTCGTTAAACGTCCTCAAGGAACCGAACCGGGGCTACCTTTTGAAAGAAAACTTTACCTAGCACGTAGGATTATCAGTCATCGCTTGAGGTTCAGCTCAAAGGATCCTGATGTTAGTTTTCATGTAAGTTCGTTTTCCTCAAAAACAATGACTTACAAGGGAATGTTGACTACTCAACAACTCACGGATTACTTCCCGGACTTACTTGATCCTTCAATGGAGTCAGCCCTAGCACTGACTCATTCGAGATTTTCAACTAATACATTTCCAAGTTGGCACAGGGCACAACCATTTCGATATTTATGTCATAACGGAGAGATTAACACTGTACGGGGGAACGAGAATTGGTTGTATGCCCGTCAAATGCAACTTGCAAGCAATGTATTTGGGGATGATGTCAAGAAATTGCTTCCCATCATAAGGGAGGACGGTTCAGATTCTCAAAAGTTTGATAATTGTTTGGAGTTTTTAATACTCTCTGGTCGAAGTTTATCACATGCAATGATGATGATGATACCAGAACCGTGGGAAAAACATCAGGACATGCCTCAATTCAAGCGTGATTTTTACGAGTTTCACGCTTGCGTTATGGAACCGTGGGATGGTCCTGCTTCCATTGCTTTTTCAGATGGTACTCAAATTGGTGCCGTTTTAGACAGGAACGGGTTGAGACCTTCGCGATATTATGTAACGAAGGATGATAAGGTAATTTTAGCTTCCGAGGTGGGGGTTCTTTCTTCCATCGATCCGTTGAATGTTGTCAAAAAAGGCCGACTTGAGCCTGGTCGGATGTTTTTAATCGATATGGACCAGGGTAGAATAATTGATGATACGGAACTCAAAAAATCGATTGCCCAGGAACAACCGTATGGGATGTGGCTCAAGGAATCGATGATAAATTCAAATTCTTTGCCTTTGCCTCAACACAAAACGGTGGATGATTTTTCCTCAATTGTTGTTACACAAAAAGCATTTGGTTACACCTTTGAAGACCTTAGATTCTTGATTGGACCAAGTGCTCAATCCGGCAAGCAACCACTTGGTTCGATGGGTAATGATTCACCATTGGCAGTTCTTTCAGACAAATCACAATCTCTCTATAATTATTTCAAGCAGTTGTTCGCCCAGGTAACTAATCCACCGATTGATCCTATACGAGAGGAGTTAGTAACTGCTTCAATAAGCTTTGTAGGATCAGAAGGTAATTTAACAAAACCCGGTCCGAAAAGTTGTAAGTTGATCAAATACGATTCACCATTGATAGACGATATTCAGACAACTCAACTTAAGGGTAAGTTACCCTCGGGTTTTATGTCATCAACTTTACCAATTCTTTTTAAGCCTGATACCTCAAAACTTCATGGGGAAGACCTTGAAATTGCCCTAGAGGCATTATTTAGGAAGGCCGATGAAGCGATTATCGAAGGTGTTAATGTTCTAATTTTATCTGATCGTGAATTGTCCTCTGAGCGGGCTGCAATGCCCGCACTATTGGCATGTTCAGGGTTGCATCATCATCTTACAAGAAATGGAACAAGGACAAAAGTTTCCCTCGTTCTTGAATCGGGCGAGCCTCGTGAAGTGCAACACTTCGCCTTACTCATTGGATATGGAGTGGATCTGATAAATCCATATTTAGCACTTCAAACTGTTCGTCACATGATAGTCACTGGAGATATTAAGGGTGATCCTGTGATTGCCTGTAAGCATTTCTTGAAGGCTAATCTCAATGGAGTCATTAAGACAATGTCTAAAATGGGTATCTCGACCGTAGCGTCTTATCGAGGTGCTCAAATTTTTGAGTCAATTGGATTAAATCAATTACTCATAGATAAATATTTTACAAAAACTGCCACGAGAGTGGAAGGAATAGGGATGGATGCAATTGCCTCTGAATCTCGTCACCGACACAGCTTTGCTTTCGCGCCTAGACCCGATGAACGTTCATTACCTTTGGACCCTGGTGGCGTATATCAGTGGAGATCTACAGGAGAAAAGCATTTATTTAACCCAAATACTATTCATAAATTACAAAAAGCTACACGGCTTGGAGATTATGAAGTCTTTAGGGAATATTCGAATGCTGTAAATGACCAGTCTCGGGATCTTTACACATTGAGGGGACTGATGGAGTTCAAGGTTGATGATCAAACTGAAATCCCGTTAGAAGAGGTTGAACCCGCTTCGGAAATAGTTAAAAGATTCAAGACAGGTGCAATGTCTTATGGTTCAATTTCCAAAGAAGCACACGAAAGTTTGGCCATTGCGATGAACCGAATTGGTGGTAAGTCCAATACAGGGGAGGGAGGAGAGGATCTCGATCGATTTACTCCAGACCCTGATGGAACTTCCCGTAGGTCGGCAATTAAACAAGTGGCGAGTGGCAGATTTGGTGTCACTAGTTATTATTTGGTCAATTCTGATGAAATCCAAATTAAAATTGTTCAAGGTGCTAAACCTGGCGAGGGTGGAGAACTGCCTGGTCATAAAGTCTTACCGCCTATCGCAAAGACCCGTGGAACCACACCAGGTGTAGGATTAATTTCTCCGCCGCCCCATCACGATATCTATTCAATTGAAGATTTAGCTGAATTGATTCATGATCTTAAAAACTCCAACATTCATGCTCGAGTAAATGTAAAACTCGTTTCTGAAGTGGGAGTGGGAACGATTGCGGCAGGAGTAGCAAAAGCGAAAGCGGATGTAATTCTTGTTTCAGGCTATGATGGTGGGACTGGAGCCTCGCCTCGGTCTTCAATCCAGCATGCGGGAGCACCATGGGAATTAGGGGTTGCAGAAACAAATCAGACCCTTCTTTTAAATGACTTACGAAGTCGAATCGTTTTAGAAACCGATGGTCAGCTTAAGACGGGACGAGATGTTGCCATTGCTTGCTTATTAGGTGCGGAGGAATTCGGTTTTGCGACTGCTCCTTTAGTTACGCTGGGATGTTTGATGATGAGAGTTTGTCATAAAAATACTTGTCCCGTTGGTATTGCTACTCAAGATCCTCGTCTCCGCAAAAAATTTGCAGGAGGGGCAGATGCGGTAGTAAACTTCATGCAGTTCATCGCCGAGGAAATGCGCGAAACAATGGCCAAGCTTGGGTTCCGCTCGATTAATGAAATGGTTGGCCGGGTGGACAGGCTAGAACTCCGTAACGCGGTGGATCATTGGAAAGCAAAGGGTCTTGATTATTCAAAAATTTTATACCGTCCTGATGTGGGTCCTGAAGTGGGGACATACTGTCAAATGAAGCA
>JABGUO010000209.1 GCA_018646565.1 Opitutia bacterium
GCAAATAATGGGGCAACGCTTCCTCGACTTCCCACTACATTCCCATATCTCACTACTGAAAAAACTGTTCCACTTTCTCCGCCATAACTATTAGCAGCTACAAAAACTTTATCCGAGCATAACTTGGTAGCACCATATAAATTGACTGGATTGACCGCTTTGTCTGTGCTTAATGCAATTACTTTGCTTACACCCGCATCTAAAGCAGCTTCTACTACATTTGTTGCACCATCTACATTAGTTTTGATAAATTCATGCGGATTATATTCCGCTGCAGGGACTTGCTTAAGTGCAGCCGCATGTATAACAAAGTCAACTCCTCTCATGGCAAGACAAAGACGGTCTTTATCACGAACATCGCCAAGAAAAAACCTGACCTGTCCCTGAGTAAAAGCTTTATCTTTTTGCATCTCTGATTGTTTCCACTCATCGCGAGAATAAACAATTACACGACGAGGATTGAATCTCTCAGTAATAGTTTTAACAAACATTTGTCCGAACGATCCAGTCGCACCAGTCACAAGAATTGATTTGTCGTTAAACATAGTAGTTACATATTAGAAAGATAATAGTTAAATTAGTCGATTCGAAAGATCGACCTCTCGTTTGAGAATAATAATTCGTACAATTTCTTTTCAATTTTAAATTTCATTACAACATGACGTCTGAGTGGCTTTCTGAGTCAGGTTCAAGTGGTGCAAAATCCGTAATTTTGCTCGGCCCACTTTCCAAAGATCAATTACTGGAAGAATTGGAGAAATTTCCTTTAGGAATTTTATGGTTTTCGCCTCCGGTTCAGCAAAATATTACCCTACCTTCAAATGTGAAGAATATTAGCCGAAGCAAGAATGCACTCTTACTTAAAAGTGCTTTGGAAACTTTTATACTTCTCGATTACGATACCCCTCCTTCTGTAAAAGTAAGTAATAATATTGAGGAAGATAATCCCACTGAATATACAAAAATTCTAGACCTAGTAATTGCTGAAATTGATTCCACTATGCGAGCTAGGCGTACCCGCTCGGAAACCGGCTTTTTAAGGCAAAGACAAATATTCACGAACTTGGCCGGTTACCTAACTAAAAGATTACCCAATGAATGGAACTCACTTGGACAAGGGAACTTAGCTGTTGTTGTTGGTGCTGGGCCTTCACTTGATGTTACATTAACATTACTTAATTCGAATATTCCTAAGCCCATAATTGTAGCTGCAGACAGCAGTCTCAAAGCATTAAAGAGTGCAGGGATGGATCCTGATTTTGTTATCAGTATAGATCCACAAAAAACTTTCGATTCATGCAGCGATCCAGATTACACTCCCGGAATTGCCATACTCTCCAGCCAATCCCATGATAGTTGGCGGAAACGGTGGGGAGAAAATTGTGCTTATTTATCGGGACGTGTGATTACGGAAGATTGGCTCGCAGAAAAGGGAGTATCCAAAACAAACCATCTTGCAATAAATAACGCTGGTCTGAGTGCATTGGCATTTGCTGATTTTTTAAATACTTCTGCGATTATCACAATTGGTCTCGATTTAGCCGGAGGCGGGGATGGTCAAGACCGGTATGCTGAAAATACAAACCGATCCCATATTCAAGTTCACGCATCTCATTACCATCGCATTCCTGGTAATTATGACGAAACTGTCCCGACTCCTTTTCTTTCTGACTGGCAAGAAACTTCCGACTACTGCAAAAAGATTTCAGGTAATAAAACCGTAATAAATTTAAATGACCGAGGTGCAAAACTGGAGGGTGCTACCTTGGTACACCCCAAACAAATTAAAGAACTTAAGGAAGTACTGAACGAAAGCATATCTCCTTTTATTCCACTTGATAATAGTCTTTTCAAACTTCGAAAAAGCCTAAGCGGGTTTGGTTTAAATCAATTACTTGTTCAATTAACTACTTTATGCGACAAGGCTTGGTCAGATTTACCTACGGAAAAAATAAGTGAAAATAATTCCATGCTTAATTCCTTGAGAAGTATTCTCGCAAATCGTGATATTGCATCTCTTTTGGGTGATTTTGCTTTTTCGATAATGCCTATTCTCTCACCAGAAAAAAAACCAAGTTCTCAAGAAATAAAAAAAGCATTTTCTGAACTTCGAGAACTTCTTTGGAGGCTAGAAGATTCAATCGTTGAATGTAACCCCGAAGAAGATTTTTTGAGAAGATTTTTTACAGAAAAATTTAATTAAGATTTTTCAACTCATTCATTGCCTGCCCGGCGAGTTCTAACGCCAAATCTAAATCAGTATACTCCATCGCATTGGAAATAAACCAATTATGATGGGGATGGAAATATAGACCTTTACCCGCTGCCAACTCACAAAATTTCTGAATAAGAAATAAATTATCATCTCCCTCAAACCAAGGATATGGCATGGAGGAAGGACCAGTCATAGTAAAAGGCAAATCCAAATCTTGAGCACAGGCAACTAATCCAGAACAAAAATAGTCTCCTTTTTTTAGTACTGATTGGGCAACCTGATCACGCTGTGAAATTTGAAGTGATTTATGAGCTGCCGCCATGGCAACTGCATCATTCCAACAACTACCTGTCAAAAAAACTTCTTTGGAGGCAGCTTTTAAAAATTCTTTACCAACACAAGCAGAAATTGAAAAACCATTCCCCAACGCTTTAGAATATACAGATAAATCAGGAGTGAAATCAAAATATCTGTGGGAACCGCCATCATCCAAACGCCCCCCTGCCCTTACATCATCTAAAATTAAAATTATTCCATTGTTTTTACACTCCTCTTCCACAACAGGCCAAAAGTTATGATCAGGCAAAATAGAAGGACCAAATGCAGCGTGATGGTAAGGAGTTAAAATAACCGAAGAAATTTGATTTCTATAATTTTCTAACAACGAACGAAATTCATCTAGGTTGTTCCAGGAAAATTCTAAAACATGAGAGCGGTCATCCTCTACACGTCCGCCAAATCCCGGATCGCACCATGCATCTACTCCGTGGTAAGCTCCTTTCGCCTTAACTACAAATGGTCGGCCAGTTTCTTCACGAGCAACACGAATTGCCCAAGTGGTAAGATCGGAACCATTCTTTGCAAAAACGCTCCAATCTGCAAAATTGATATTGGTGGTCAACAATTCAGCAAGTTCGACCATAATTTGACTGGGTTGATTAAATACCGCCCCTTTCGATCGTTGCTCATGGGCAGACTCCTCGATTTCAGAATTTGAGTATCCATGTAAAATTGCACCAAATCCGCACATAAAATCAAGCCATTCATTACCGTCCACATCTTCAAACCGACACCCCGAGGCACTTTTAGTATAATGAGGGAAATGCCTCGGCAAGCCAGCAATTGGAGCAACATGTCCATAAATCCCACCGGGTATCACCTTTAATGCACGGGAAAACAGACTATCTGAAATATCTCTTTTTAAACTCATATAATAGAGGGTATCGCTTTTTGTGCTATTCGCGAAATATACCCTATTTTATCTAATAATGGAAGGTTTCCAGATATTTTAGCTTCCCCTAATGCAGGACCGCCTAAATGATCAAACCAACCACTAACTGCATCTCGGGCTACCTTAAGGCTTAGAAATGTGAAAACGGCAGTAGGCTCATAATCCATGACACCAGAATCAACACGACAAAGATCATTTTGGGAGAAGGAGAACCATATCGCGATATCAGTTCCAGAAACTTTAAACAAAATACGGCCTTCTTTTTCATTACTGAGCAATTCTTTACACCTTAGGTCATAATTAGCAAATGCAGCAGTCCCCGCTAATCCAGCTCGTAATGCAACCGAGATACTGTGGTGATTTAAAAGTTTTGCTGATAGAATTTTTTTAATTTTTAATAACATTAAGATTGAAGAAAATGCATTGTTAAAATTACTGAAAAGAGGAAGAAGTCGAGGAATAGCAAACCCCGTGCCGACTGCTCTTAACAGATCACTTTCTTTAAAGCAAAGCCCCTTTCCCCCAAGTTGCATGTAGTAATTGTCAAGCAAGGTAACATCTAATAACTTACCAACATGAAAGAGGTTCATAATTTCCGAACTAGCAGCCTCGAGAGAAAGTGCTGCAGCATAAGAAACCAGTCTATCTTTTGCTACATCCACAGATTTTAATCAACCGATTTATTAAGAC
>JABGUO010000210.1 GCA_018646565.1 Opitutia bacterium
CATTTAAAGGCAAAGTTATGCAGTGGAGTGCTGTTACTGCTGCCTGTTGTATTACTATTAGAGCGAGGTTTTTAGATTTCAGTGGATTTGATGAGCTTTTTGTTAATGGTTGTGAAGATATCGATCTGTGCCTAAGGATGGGGGAGAAAGGTCTTTTTCATTATGTTGTTCATGATAGTGTAGTTTATCACATAAAATGTGCTTCGCATGGGAGACTTGACCACAATATGCAAAATGAAGCTAAATTTTTGGAACGTTGGGAAAAGAAAATTATTTCACATTATTTTCCTTCTGATTGTCGTCGCTATGCTTCATGGTACTTATTGAGATCTTTTTTTAATCCCCGTACTCTGAAGATTAAGCTAATATTGGAATCATTATGTTTACTAATTTCTAAAGCTAGAAAATAGGGTATTCGACTAGTTTTTCACCATAAGGTCTTCTTCAAGAAACAACTCAATTAAATCGGATGCATATTGTTTCCAAGAACCGAAATTACGTTTCAGAGCTTCTGTGGAAAGGGATTGCAGTAAAGGTTTATTTGTAATTAGTTTCCTAATAGCTTCAGCCAATTGATGGGGATTTGACTGATCCTTGATTTCTAAACAACCTCCACCCCTGGAAACTTCTCCTAAAGCTCCGTTAGTACCACATATACATGGTTTTCCTCTTATTAAGCTTTCAATTATGGGCAATCCAAACCCTTCGTAGAGGGAAGGGTAAACGGTGAAAATACAGCTAGAATACTTCCTTTCGAGGGATTCTTGGTCAATGTGGTGTAACCATTTGACAGATCGCCCTTTTTCGACGAGACGATCAAGAACAACTAAGACTTTCGGAGTCCAAGACGGATCGGCTTGACCAATTAGTTCTATTTGAAAGTTATGACCTTCCTTCCACAATATTTCGGAAGCTTTAAGCAAGGCTAAATGGTTTTTGTTATAACCTAGGGTTGAAACAAAAAGAATAAGGGGAGTCGCAGGAAATGGTTCCTCAACTTGCATAGTAGGTTTGTCCATTGGAAGGAGGTGAACTTTTACTTGCCTGATTTTTTTTCCCTTACCAGTGTGGGTATAAAAAGCTTCTTGAGATTCTTTGGATATGCATGATATTGCATCACAATTACAAATGTAGTTAAGATAATTTTGGAAATTTTTTATTCTCGATTGCGGAGTTTGGCTAGGCTTACGAAGAACATTCGCATCATAGAAAATGGCAGCCTTTCGGAGTTCAGGATGAAGTAACTTGGACAGTAAGGCAGTTCGCTTATCCCTAAATACTTCAGGGAAAAAAATAAGATCCACATTTTTAGGTTTTTTTTCTAATGATAGGCATTTCCTAAACCTTAGAAGAGAAGAAAGTAATTCCCTGTAAAATGGATTTTCTTGTTTATTCGGTCTTATTTTGGCTTGGTAATTCCCTGAAAACGGATTTAGGAGATTCTTCATTTCTCTTTTATCCAACAGAGAGTACCTACCTAAAAGGTTATCCCAAATTATGGGTGTTAAATCGTGTACCTTATTAATTTCTTTAAAGGTATTCCGGGTCACGACCTGAACGCCCGAGTTATTCGAAGAGCGGCAGGACTGGGTGACATCAATAAAAATTTTGGCCATTAGAAAATGGATCAAATCTTAGATTTCGCGTAAGTCATTGCTTCCTCGATACGATCAAGATCTTCTTCGGTATGGGATGCGGAGATTGCAGTCCTTATTAAGTCTTTGCCAGGGGGAACTCCCGGTGCAATGGAAATAATAGCATAGATTCCTTTTTCAAGTAGAGCTTTCCAAAAGTAATAAACCTTTTCTTTTTCACCCAGAACTATTGGGATTGCAGGAGTTTCGCTCTCCCACGTATCTAATTCTAAATTGGCAAGAATCCCCCGGTATCTTTCTAAATTCTTGAATAATCGTTCTTGATGCTCGGGTTCATTTTGCATGATTTCGAGCGCCGCTTGAGCACAAGCACAGGATGCTGGGGAAAGAGCAGCAGAAAAAATAGTTTGTTTCGAATGGCTCCGCAAATAATCAATCCCTTCTTTGGTGGAAGCAACAAACCCACCTGCTCCGGCGAGTGACTTTGAGAAACTGGCACATAGTACATCGACCTGTTCGGTCATTCCAAAATGATTTGCAGTTCCTCTACCATTTTTCCCCAATACTCCAAATCCATGGGCGTCATCAAGAATGACAAATGCTTTGTACTCTTGGGCAATTTTTACGAACTCTGGTAGTTTGGCAATATGTCCTTCCATGGAGTAAACTCCTTCGAGGACGAAGATATTATTGTCAGTTTCTTTATATCCTAAAATTTCAGCGGCATGGGATGGGTTATTATGAGCAAATCGTTCGCATCGAGCCCCACTTAATTGAATACCGCTCCAAAGTGAAGAATGGAGGTTCTTGTCCGCCAAAATTAGATCTTTTCGCTCTGCAAAACCAGTGATCGCAGATGCACAGGCCAAATATCCTGCAGAATACACATGACAGGCTTCCTTTCCTAAAAAATCGGCCAGTCTTTCTTCTAGTTCCTGGTGGAAAATCCTACCGCCATTCGCAAGTCTTGCACCGGTTGTACTACTTCCCCATTTCTTAATTGCTTCAATTCCAGCCTCTTTGATTTTGGGATGGTGCGAAAGGCCGAGGTAATCATTGCTCGATAGCATGATGAATTCCTTACCATCCTTAAAGACCCGAGTTCCTTCCTGCCTGTCAAAAATGTGGTAGTAGGTGTCGTACTTTAAGCGTAGACGGGTTGAATCATCTGAACGAATCCTCTTCCATAAGGGAGATTTTTGGGAATTGATGAAAGGGAATGCCATTCAATTATTCTTACAACCAAAAGCAACCGGTTGAAAGAAAAATCACCGAAAGTACTGAGGGTTAAAGCTTTATTTGTAGATTAACTATTCAGTCCGTTTAATGACATGAAAGCCAAAGCCAGTTTCGACCACTTCTGATACAGCACTCACCTCCAATGCAAAGGCAGTTTCCGAAAATGCTTTCGCCATTACCTCAAATTTAAATTTCCCTAAGTCTCCCCCTTTGGACTTACTAGGCCCATCAGAAAACTTTTTGGCCATTTCGGCAAAGTCCTTCTTTTCGTTGAGAATAAGCCCACGAATTCGCACCGCTTCCGTTTTAGCTTCATCCTTCGAGCGAGTGATTTTTGAATCTGCACGATCAGCTCCTTTGTATGAGATCAAAATATGAGATGCTTTTACTTCTTCTGGCATTTCAGACTCCTCAGACTTTATTTTTACAAAATCTTTTCTTTCCAAACGAACCTTTTCATATACATCGTTTGATATTACATAATACCAACCCGCCAAGTCTTGGTTCAATTCGTTAACCCGCTTTTGTGCTTTTGCAAGTTTGTCATTAAATTCTCTTTGCTTATTTGAGTTAGAGGCATTAATTCCGGCTATTTGAGCATCACGTTCCGCTTTTTTCTTGGTGAACTCGGTCGGTTCTTTTTGGATGGAACTATCTTCTTTACCCGTGGGTACTGGTTTACTCTTTCCCGCTGCTGGTGGTGCGGGAGGAATAGTAGAAGGGGGCGCAGAAGAAGGAATGAAATTAGGTGGTGGACCTGGAGGGGAAATTTTGGGTGCATTGCTTTCTTTTCCTTTTTCTCCCGTGTCCCCTTTTTCTCCTTTGGGGTTCGTTGTGTTGCTCTCTAGCGAAGATGGGGGAGGGGAGTCTGTTAATGCTTGTGGTACTGGTTCAAGGTCGAGTGGATCGAGAAGGTTTGGATTTACGCGAGCAAAAGCGTAGATATATCGACTGTCGCCGGTGGAATTTTCATCCTCCTCAGGTCCGCGGTAAATATCACCAAATCGCAGGACATATTCCACGCCGTCCTTCATTCCCACTATCACCTCACCTTTATTGGAAACGACTTTGGGGACTTGTTGACCTTGTGGGTTTTGAACTGCAACCGTATAAAACCCTTTTTGTTGCAGTGATTGTACTACGGCTTGGTTCTTTTGGTCTTTCAAGTTGTTGAAGAATTCGTTCCCTTGTTTAAGGTTGTTGACTAGAATTTCGGGCTTTTTTTCTACATCGATAATTTTTAGGTCATCAAGTGCATCTTTAAGTGTATCCAATTTTTCCTTATCCAATTCCTCCTTTTCAGTCAGTGATGAACCACTTAATTTCCATTCAGAATTATCATAATCGAGGACAAGTGGATTGCCCGAACGGTTTAGCTGACCCTGTGCGAGATTAACTTCATAGTTATCAAGTGTAATTTGTTTGATATTCCATTTATCCAAATCAAGAAAATCTTCTTCTACCCAATCAACAAATTTCGTGGAAACATCATTCGCATTTTGAACTTCTGCCGTGTAGACGGTGTTTTCTAGAGGTTTTCGAACATATCTTGTCCTTGAAAGTCCTTCTACCTCGTTGCCAATTATGAGTTGGGCAAGGTTTGAACCGGAGCTATTTTTCAAAGCGATGCTCTTTCCCACACCTGCGTCGCCTGGATTTGCTTTGCTAGGATCGACAACACCATACAAGGCATGTTCGCCCGCCCCTTCAGAAGCGACATCAAGAATCCGTAAGTCCAAAAGAATGGTTGAAACATCTTTTACCTGATTATCCGCGTTTGCTGGATAATCGGGCTTTTGTGGCCGGCGGATCCACCAACCTTTGTCTGTCTGTGCTATTTCAATTGATTTTGCTTCCAGGTTTTCTTCATCAATCTCAACAATTTCAATTCCCGTTGCGGAACGTGTATCAAAAGTTTCGAAAAGGGCTTGGCCCATTTGACTACCCTTACTGGTGGGATCAATTTTTTCTGGAGTTGTATAGATAGCGAGTGCTACAAAGGCAGCGGTAGCCGCAATAAAGGCAATGGACTTGGTGTTTTCGTTCATGGGTCTAAATTTTTATAAGTTTTAATTTGATTGGGATGAACTAAGATCGTAGACGAGAACCAACTGCTCCATCGATCTCAGCTTTTCTTTTCCTCGAAAAAACAATTAAAGCAACAATGAGTAGGGGGATGGGAGGGAGGAACACGGACATTTGTTGAATGAATTCTTGCTTCTCTTTAATTTTGCGATCTCGTTGACGCTCTGCTGCTTTCACTTTCGTATTGGTATCTTGTCGTAATTCTCGTTCTCTTTTTGCCAAATTCTTTTGCAGCTTGGCGGCTTCAGTTTGGAGCAATTGCATAAATTGCCCCTGTGTCATGTTGCTTTGGCTATTTTGAACTTCAGCAAGGGCTTCGTTTAATTTCCGATTTTCTTCTTGAAGGATCTTTTGAATCGAACTCTCTGCATTTTGAATAGTTTGTGTAGCAAATTCACGTGCCTCCTCGATGCTTTTTTCAAATTCCTGTAATGTACGATGCAAGCGACGGCGATTCCTGATCTCCAGTAACCGATCCTCCTTGGCTAAACTATCGATTAAGTTAAGTGATAGTGTCACATTGTCTACATCAAGAGGGAAGTCCGATTCTGGACCCCGGCTCCGTATATTGAAGAATGGATCGGCTAACACATCGATGTCCGCGATCAAAATTACATTAATTTGATTGGTTTGATTTCCATCCTGAATTGTACCGCCAATGGAAGCACCAATAGTTTCGGACAGGTTGGAACCAGAGTATAGCGTTCTGTCTGGGTTAAAACGTCGAGGTGTTCCAAATACTCCCCCAGTCCAAAAATTATCGAGACTGGTTGTTCCCGATAGGCTTCCTCCCCTTGTTTTAAGTAAGGGTTTAAAAGTGAGCGTACTGGATGGGTTTTCATAGAGCGAACCCGGGCATGTAAATAAACAGTATTGAAGTTCAGAGGTAACGGGCCCCTCGAGGAAGGAATTCTCTTTTCCTCCGACATAAATGAATTCGTCTGGGAAATTATCAGAGCGTGGAATTTTGGGAGTCGGAGTATAGGGATCCCGCAAAATTCTTTTTTCTAAGCCTTTTAGTTTAGTATCCACCGGATCGAGCAGCTTTTGTTCAATAAAATTACGAATAGGGTGACCGGAATCCAATCCATTTATTGAATCCCTCAGACTGGTAAGGGAAAGACTCGACCAATCGCTGGAGGAAAGGGGAGCATTCGCATTCAATCTAGCTTCGTACTCAGAAGTTTTCTTGATCAAATCATTAAGCTTGGTGAAAAAACTTCCCACCTCGGTAAATCTTCCTCTTGCAGGGGCTAAACTACGGTTTGCACTTGTCTGTAGTTGAAGCAGTTCATTCTTGATTGCCTCCAATCGCTCTGTCGGATTTACGTTAAAGTGAACTCCTAGTAAACTCCACAGCTTGGATAAATCACCTTTTTCAGGAGCTGGAGGAGGAGGTTGTCCTGGTCCACCTCCCTGTTGGTTATTTCTTCTTGGTTCGTAAGTACCTGTAACACTGCCCTGAATAAGTGGAAGTGGATCTTCGAATATGGCGGTGGGAACTCCTGCCTTGATTGCGGCGATGAGATCATCTAATTTTTCGTTATCTAAGGTGGAAGGTTGGACCACCATAATGGCGTCATAATCTCCCTTTTTAATTTCCCCACCAGTTACCTCCTGGACATCATATTGTTTGCGAAGTTCGCTTACGACTTCCCATGCGGGGGTGCCGCCTCCCATACTAAAGCCCATTATTCCCATACCTGCGGATCCCATCATTGGTGCGTCAGTCGCAAATATACCGAGTTTCTTCTTTGCTTTTGAACCACTGACCGAACTGAGAGTGCGCATGATTTCGTACTCTACTGGCAGTCCCTTGTAGACAAAAGGAATCGTTTGCTGCCCACCACTTCCCTTAAAAACAAGACCTAGGTATAAATCTTTTTGCCAGGGCATAAATCGGCCATCCTCCTGAACAAAAAGAGGGGGAGTTATGCCGTTTTGATTTTCGACCCCATATTTTTCGGCCGTAGTGGAAGCATTATCTTCGGCTGTAATCTCGTGAATATCAACAATTACCTGATTTCCGTTACGCTCAATTTCCCGCAATGCAGTTAATAAATTAATACGCGTTTGTACATATTGTTCAGGCATTGAATCGGCAGGGGATATAAAGGCATCAATCTCAACCTGTCCTTCAATCTCCTTCAATAAATCTTTTGAACCTTGCGATAAACTGCTTAATTGCTCAGCTGTGGCATCAATCCTTATAATATCATTATTTCTAAAAATGAAGGTGAGGGAATATGCTATTGCCAAGGAGGCAACTACTCGAGTGGAGTAATGAAATATTTTCGTCTTACCGGTTGGGCTACCCACCCAGTGCCTACGACCAATTAAAATCGAACAAAGGTAAAGCATGGCAACGGATAGACTTACAAAAAAGACAATACCCGATATACTGATAGTTCCTCGACTAAAATCTAAAAAGCTAGCAGATAGACCCCAGTTGGTATTAGGAAGAAGGGCGAGTGGAGCGTTAAAAGCAACTCCCAGTACAAAGGCGACCGTTAGATTAGGCGTTAGGAATGAAGCCACCATCCCGATGGCAAGCATGCTCAAACCCACAAAAAAGTAGCCGATATAAGTAGATAATAATAGCCCAAAGTCAGGATTTCCTAGCTGGGAAAGTACAAGGTAATTTGCAACAAGAGAAAAGAGTAAGGAAATCGCGAAAATTGCAACTGCACCGAAATACTTTCCTAGAACCACATCAAAGTCGCTGCCTGGAAGAGTTAAAAGAAGTTCGTCCGTTCCCTGCCTTCGCTCATCCGCCCAGATACTCATGGTAATAGCGGGAATAAAACCAAGGAGAATGTGCGGTAGGAATTGATTTAACTGGTCCAAATTCGCCAAGTTGGAATCAAAGAATTCTTGCGACCAAAAAGCAGCAATTCCACTTGCCAAAAGGAATGCACAAATAAAGACATACCCACTTGGGCTTCCGAAGTAGGAAGCAAGATTTCGTTTAAATACAGCGGAGATAGCTTGGGAATTCATAACAGGAAAAGATTAAAGGTAAGGTCTTAGGCAGTTTGGCGATTAAACCAGGAGTCAAGTGAGGATTCATCTTTTAAATCATTCGGAGTACCATCAAAAATTAATCTCCCCTGATCGATCAAAATTATACGGTCGGCCATTTCAGGGACTTCCTGGAGGATGTGAGTAGATAACAGGATAGTCTTGCCCAGATCTTTAATGGTTTTTCTTACTTCCAGAACTTGGTTTGGGTCGAGGCCTGCGGTAGG
>JABGUO010000211.1 GCA_018646565.1 Opitutia bacterium
AGTTTTGGGCATGGCTCTTTTGCCCTTTACCTTAGCCTCTGCAGTAAGTCGGTCTGCTCGTTTTTTCCTAGTTGCACTGTTAATCGCAAAATTTGGGGAACCAATGAAAGAAAAAATCGACCTGCATTTCAATAAATTAGCATTTTTATTTGGCCTACTATTAGTAGGTGGTTTTCTGGTCTTAAAACTGCTGATTAAGCACTAAGCAAACTATTAAATTATACGGGAGAGAAAGAACCCGTTTCTCCACGATTAAAACAACCTCGACAAAGTGAGATATAGCGCTCATTCCCACCAATTTCGATTTGGGCACCTGCCGTTTCCATATCCCCTTCTGTACTCACACGAGCATTCATGGTCGCCTTCTTTCCACAATGACAGATCGTTTTAATTTCTTTCATCTCATCGGACCAGGCAAGTAAGAATTTACTTCCCTCGAAAACCTCTCCCTTAAAATCAGACCTGATTCCATAAGTAAGAACCGGTATTCCCTCCTCGTCCACAAGCCTGATTAATTGCCTGACCTGTTCTTTACTTAAAAATTGAGCCTCATCCACCAAGATGCAATTAAGCTTCGAATCGGAATCGGCCTCTCTCACCATATCAAAAAGATTGTCTTCATTGCCAAATGCAAGAGCTTCTTTCTGAATTCCAATGCGTGAACTAATTACTCCACCCCCCTCTCGATTATCTAACTTGGCAGTAAATAGCATCGTCTTCATACCCCGCTCTAAATAGTTGTGATTCGCCTGAAGTAATGCAGTTGATTTACCTGCATTCATTGAAGAATAATGAAAATATAATTTTGCCATCTTTTGATTCAGGCAAATTCTTCAGTTAATGGAAACTAAAAATCAGACCTCTTCTGTTTTTAACCGTTCCATGTATTCACTGACATTACAAGTTAGCATACGAGTTTTATTGGGCGAGACCTCCAATACTTTTGTCACCACACTGTCCAAAAAGGATCGGTCATGACTCACGATTAAGGCAGTTCCATCAAAAATATTTAATGCTTCCTGCAGTACTTCTTTACTACGAATGTCCAAGTGATTGGTCGGTTCATCCATAATCAAAAAGTTACAGGGCTTCATTAACAGTTTTGCCAATGCCACCCGGTTTCGCTCACCACCAGATAAAACAGATGTTTTTTTGAAAACATCATTCCCTGTGAAAAGCAAGGCCCCCAGCGCGGCCCGTGGATTGGCATCCGGATTGTCATGTAAAACTTCCTCCACCTCAGCGAGGACTTCATTATCCGGGTTTAACTCCTCTGCCTGATGCTGGGCAAAATACCCAATCACTGTGTTCACCCCCACATCCCTTTTACCATCCTGAAAAGGTTCAACTCCTGCTAGAATTCGGGCTAAAGTTGACTTGCCGGCTCCATTGACCCCCACCACTGCGATTCGATCGCCCTTTTCAATTCGAAGATCCAGGCCACTAAAAACTTCCAATTCCGCATAAGATTTACTTAAATCTTCCACCTCTACCACTTTATGACTAGCGGGAGGAGAGGGAGGAAATCGGAAATATATTTTTTTCTCATCTGCTTCCGGTTTTACGATCTCCATCTTATCCAATGCCTTAATACGACTTTGTACCATGGCCGCCTTTTTAATATTCGAACGAAATCGATTAATAAATTCTTTCTCCTTCTCAATTTCCTTCTTCTGAGTTACATGGGCTTTTCGCTGTCTTTCTTTTCGTGCCGCACTTTCCTTAATATAAAAAGTATAATTCCCCTTATAATTAATCAACTGCCCCATTTTAAGTTCCATTGTCCGATCCGTAACCGTTTCCAAAAAGGCACGGTCGTGCGAAATAACTAGTATTGCACCCTGATAATGCCTCAGATATTGCTCCAACCAATTTTGGGCGACCACATCCAAATGATTGGTCGGTTCGTCCAGGATTAAAAGAGAAGGCCCCTGCAACAGTAATTTCCCCAAGGCAATCCTCATCTGCCACCCTCCCGAAAACTCCTCTAACTGGCGATTCATATCATCCTGAGAAAAGCCCATCCCGGAAAAAACTCGGTCCACACGAGCATTCATTTTTTGGGGTTCGAATGCAGCCAACTGTTCTTCCCAGGCGCCCATCATATCAATTAAATCGTAAAATTTCTCTGTATCCGGTTCCATTTCCCCGAGTTCAACCTCCGCTTCATCCAGTTTGACCTTGATCGCATTGGCATCCGCAAATGCTTTACTCGCCTCTTCCCGTAATGTACATCCAGTCACTGATATTCCATCCTGTGGCAAATAACCAACCGTGGCATAATCGGGTTTCTCCACACTACCGGAGTCGGGGGATTCCTCTCCCATTAACAATCGTAAGAGAGTAGTTTTCCCCGAACCATTTGACCCCACCAAGGCGATACGATCCCGCGGACCAATGGTCTCCTCAATTCCCTTGAATAAAACTTTTGCCCCGTAAGCCAGGTTAACGTCTCTAATTAAAAACATAGCAGTTATACCAAATCGCTTCGCTTCGAAACAGCAACATCATTCACGAATGAACAAAAAAATCCTTTGCATAATTTCTTTTACCCAAGAACTTTTCCAACCGGTTTTCGAAGAGCAATACAAATCGGTAAAATTGCGACCAGAGAGGCAACCCCTAAGAGGGACAAAAGAAAAAAGTTTTCCGAAAATTGATAAGGGTTAAAAGTGGCCAAGTTCAACAACTCCAGATCGAATCCAGCCAATTTAAATACAATACGATGAAAAACCTTCGCGAGCTCTAATGCACTCCAAAAAGAAAGAAAAAGTAAAAACAAACTTTCTATTAAATACCTCATTATTAAATGAATTGAATGCAGACCAAAACTTTTAAACAAGGCAGTGGCAAAAATATTTTGCCGGTATTCAAAAATCGCAATTGAGCCAAAAATCAGGACAATTAAAAGCCCCACAAAACCACCGCCAATTGCCTGGGCCTTTAATCGAAGTTCTCGAATACCATCGAGTTCACCAATCCATTTAATTGGACTGGTGAGCTCAATACGATCAAATCCTTCTTTCTCTAAAAGTGCTTCTGTCGTCTCAATAATCTCCTTTAATTCCCCCGAATCCTCGGAAAGAAATAAAATAGATTCCTGAACTGAAAATCTTTCAAAAACTTGAGCCATGGATTCAGGAATAAAAAGTAAGGGTTTATTCAAGCTGATAAAACGTAAAACGCTGGGAGGTTTTACCACCTCCGCGTCAAAGAATACATTATGTACCTTGATCCGCTCTCTCATTGCCTCAGGATACCCATATGCGGCAAGGAAGACTGGGCTTTGTACTTTTTCAATACCTCCCATTAATGAAATTAACGCGGGCAATGCATACTTGTTATAAATCACCACCCGGGCCCTTTTTTTATCTGAAAGTTCGGCATTTACAAAAAGGGAAGAAAAGGGGAAATAAATCCCTTTTTCGGCCAAGGGAGATAATAATTCATCCAAAGAAGGACGGACTTCAGTTTTACTAATGCTCGTCGATCTTAAAATCATCGTATTCAATCCAAAACTTTGGATTTTTTTCTCCACCGCTTGTTCAGTTAATGAAAAACCAGTCTGCAAAAATAAAAACAGAAGGCACAAAGAAATCGCAATCAAAACCCGGGCAAAAACCGCCCCGGGAGTTTCAAGCCACCTCTTTAAGATGTCTTTCGACAGGTAAACGAAGATTAAAATCAATGATCTCATCTGCAATTTCTTCAAGGCGATGGTCGTGACTGGAAAGAATACAAATACAACCACTTGGCAACGAGGTTTGGAGAAGGTTTTTAATCACCTTAGTGTTGGCATCATCCAAACCAGATGTGGGCTCGTCCAAAAGAAGGACGGAAGGCGTTTTAATTAGAGCCCGCGCAATCGCAGCACGTTGTTGCTGTCCGCCCGACAGGGATACTGGTTTTTTATTTTTCAAACCAACCAATCCCAGTTTGGCAAATAAATCATCGCTTCGTACTTTTGCAATCGACGAAGAAATCCCTGCTAAACTAGCCACAAGGTTTAAATTACTGGATAAACTGGCAAGGGGGAGTAGGTTCAACTGTTGAAAAACAAAACCCAGGCCTTCGCGTTGGAATTTCTTGGTCGGTTTGCCCCAGGGATGGGGTAATACAACCCTACCCTTTTGAGGGAACAAATAACCAGCAATCAATTTAAGCAGAGTCGATTTACCACATCCTGAATAGCCTTTTATCAAAGATATTCCAGCAGGGAAAGTATGGGAAAATGAATCAAATACAAATTCCTTTCCGTATCTAAAACTAATCTCATTACATTCAATAAATTGTTCTTCTTTCATCCCCATACTCAACTTGTACTCGTATAATTCAGAATTGATTTATAACTCAACAGACTGGGCGATCGCAATAGAGTACAGCCCCACATGTAGAAGTTCATATTCCGGGCAAAGTTGCTTCACTAATCCGGGCCAACCCTCTACTCGAAAAGTTTCTGGGGCCAAGGAGACTAATAAAAACTTGGGCACCATCCTGGCAGGGCGTGTAAGTTGATAGTATAATTTCCCCTCGGTCTTCCCTCCCAATTGATTTCTCAAAGAGAAATTATCTTTCGGATCAAATTTAAAGGAGTAAATTAATTCTTCCCCACCGGCAATTTCCTTACTCACACTTTTTAAATATTTGCCAATAACAAACCCGGTGGATGATTTAATCTCCAATTCAAGTTTGTTTTTTTTGAACAAGCGCCAATCGGGGTCAATAATCGGAACCTGTCCATGCAACTCACGAAGGTCTCTAAGTAAAGCAACCTCCATCCCCGCCTGGATGTAATTTTTCTCTCCCTGTACATAGGGGAATAAAAATTCAACCTCACTATCGAAGGGCACGGTGAGATAAGCCTGTTGTAGACGCGTATCAAATTGAAGTTTTCTTAATTCAAACTTTTTTTCCAATTCACCTAATTCAAGCTCTTCCTTTCGATCGGATTTCAGAAAGGTAAGCATATCCTTAATTTGTACTTCATGGAGAGAAAGTTCATTCAAGTATTTGGCTAAGTCCTTACTATGATTTCCATCACCTTGATTAGAGGATTGAAATAATTCTTTATACTTTTCAGGGTTTGCCAACATTTGCTGGGTCAAAGAACGCTCGCCCTCAATCTTGGATAATTGATTATCCAACTGATCAATCTGAGACTTTCTTTGCAAATGCCACTGTGGAATATCCTTTTCTCTCAGCATGGATTCACTGAGGTCCATCAATTCCTGATCAAGTTGTAAACGGGTGGTATCCACTCCCCCCAGACGATCCCCTAGTTTATAGGAACCGGGTTTAGTTGGTACATATAATTCAATCAAACCAGTTGAACCTGCTTTTAATGTATACTCCCGCAATGGGGTGACCTTAATCGAAATTTCGCCCACTAGCACACGATTTGTTTCTCGAAAACCACTCGGGTTTAAAGTTCGAACAGGTAGTTCCAGGCCATAAGTTAATAATGGCAAAAGAAAAAATACAAACCAGTAAGCTGGCCTCAACCAGCCCAGCTTGGACGGAACTGCATTCCTTAATAAATTCTGTTTATTCTTCATTCTCAATCTCTTCCTTCCGCCATTCTTCTTCATCTAGTAACCAAAAGCCACCCTCAAGTCTTGCTTTTTTAAGCTGTAGACTAGAGACCCGCCCAATCAGAACAAATCTCTTCTCCAAATAGATTCGTATTTCATCCAATTCCGTACTTCTTGGCTGGGCATCCAGAGTTTCCAAACGTAGTTTTGCAAGTCCAAGCTCTTTGGCCACCAAGACGAGTTCCTCCTGTGCTAAGAAAGCCCGTTGGATCTGCTCGCGAATTTGTTCACGCATAAAACGGTTTTGAAATTCAATTTGCCTGCGTACATTTTTTAACTGCCTGGTTACCCGTAAACTCGTATCAATAGAAAATCCACTACTTGCCTGAAAGACCAAATCATCTGCAGAAAATCCGGTCTGCACCCCATTCCCCACCCGATAAAGGGGTGGACTACTCACGCCCAGATTAATATCAGGAAAATATCTCAACTTGGTGGAAAACTCAGTTAATCGAAGGGCCTCCAAATCGGCCGCCTGTTTTTGCCTAAGGAGAACGCCCAATCGATCGGTACGATTTAAATCCAATGGATTTTCCACATAGAAAAGCTGCGGAATTCCACTTACTACTAATCTCCACTTAAATTTATAATTTCCCAGAATTTTTGAAATGGTTTGAGAGAGTTGATTTTCAGAAATGCGTAGATTAAAAGCCTGTTGTTCAATCAAAATCTCCTCCGGTGTACTGGTTAGAAGTTCAGCCGGTTTTTTATTTTCAGAGGCGCTCCACAATTGAGATTTTTCTACATTTCCCTTTCTTGATTCAAAGTCAGAATATTCAAGAAATAATTCGCGCAATCGAATAATCAACTGTCTCTTTTTCAACTTCAAATCCCACCCCGCTTTAATTACCCCCAAAAGAGCGGTGTATTTCCGGGAATATAAATTGATCAAGCCCGGAAAATTAATCGTGGAAAATACATTGAAACGAATATCCTCAGACTCTAAAGAACCCAAGTTGGTAAGTGCCTTGGATAAATTGGTGGAGAACCGTAATGAAGGAACTAAGTCCCAGTAAATTTGCGCCTGGCTCTCCCTGGCTCGTTCCAAGGAATCATAAGCCCGTTGGAGCTCTAAGTTATTCTCCAACATCATTTCCTTGGCATCCTCCCAAGTTAATTCTTGAACCTCTTTATTTTTACTTTGTGCATAAGTTTCCGAATAGATCTTCTCTACCCGGTCGTATTGCTTATTCAAGTTCTCCTGTACACTTTTACATCCAACGAGAATGCAAAGTACAAAAATATGAATAAATTGGATCGAAAAAAACTTCATCAAAGACGACTCACACTAAGATGCTTTCACTTCCACCAATATATCGGTAATCACTATCGGAAAATTTGAGATAGTAAAAACTATCGGATTCAATTTCTCAAGTATGAAACCAAAACAGGAATCATCTGAACATCGATTTCCTAGTTTAACAAGGAAGAATCGTTGTAAAGACGTAAACTACCCTCTGCGTTACCGGTTAATGTTACAGTAGATGTGGTGGAAACAGAATTTGTAGTTGAAATTGTCTCATCCTTGGCACGCAAGAAATGAATCCCCAATCCACCGGCTTTGGGAGTCGGGTTAGAGGCACTCCAAATTTCATTAGTATTGTAAAAATTGAGAGTAAAAATTGCTGTCCTGTTCGTAGTAGTAGTAATTTTATCGGATTCGTAAACCGCACTAAGGGCGTAGCCATTTGCATCGGTCAAATTGTAAGAGTTGGTGACATTTTC
The DNA here is from genome assembly GCA_018646565.1 of Opitutia bacterium. GTDB lineage: Bacteria > Verrucomicrobiota > Verrucomicrobiia > Opitutales > Seribacteraceae > Seribacter. Next base: position 7,317 of record JABGUO010000211.1, read on the forward strand.
TTCGAATAAGGTAAGTCGTCCTTCGGAATCACTTATCCTATCATAATCATAAGTTCCTGAAATCACATTTCCGCTCGAATCAGTGGTCGAGTATGAGGAATTAGATGCAATACTTAATGTGCTTACACTTCCATCCAAATTAATGAACACCAACTGTTTTCCGACAACATAACTTGTCCACTCGGCAAGTGTGGGCGAACGATTGGAGTCTCCACCAACAAATTCAGGTAAGTTCGCAGTATTTAATCCAGAATTTGGCACAGAGGGAGGATTGACCGTAAATTGTCCGGTCATTGCAGGCAATGGAACATCATCTCCAAGTGTGGGGGCGATAGAAAATTGATCAATTAATTGATCGCCATCTAGATCCACCCAACCCGTTAATACTAAAACAAGATCTTCCCCAAATGAGGAATCCGTGGGAGAAATAGTGACTGTTATTGTATCTCCACCTTTAGTTGCTGTGTAGGGTGCCGTAATCGCTCCATCCGTTGGTTTGGGGAAAGTACTTTCGATGGCCAAAGTGTTGTCGTAGATACATTCGCTTGCAGTTGTGAATCGAATTACTGGATTAAAAGCAATTTCGGACCCGACCAGTTCCACTACCCCGGGTGCGGTAGAAGTAGTGCTTGATGATGTTGAGTCCCCTCCCCCATTACATGCAAAAAGGGTGAGTGTAAAAACTGCCGGCAGGATTTGGTTTATAAAGTGTTTGGCTCTTATAGAATATTACAAAGCAATAAGAGATTACATCTGTCAAATTAGATTTCATGTTGATACCTAAATACTACGAATGTATAAATTTCATATTACTCCTTTAAATC
>JABGUO010000212.1 GCA_018646565.1 Opitutia bacterium
AGCGAAAGTCAGTTTCTTCAGAGATCCATAAATTGGGCAAATGATCTGGGCGTATTTTGTCGTTTTTTACATTTTCCACATCGTAAACATGCTGCTGAGGAAAAACTTCTAATGCAAGCGAACTAGAGAGGTGAGGGGAATTAGGCAGACTCGGTAAATAGCGAGAGTAGGGGTTTAGAAAACCTGATTTACTTTCTTTAATAGACTGATGAAAAAGGAGACCCACCGCGGTGTTTGATTGTTCATAAAAAACAACTTTTTGATTGTTGGTGAATTCGACAAAATGCCACCCTTTTTTTGCAACAGGAGACTCCAGGGCAATTTTTTCCCATCGGGCCCCGCCTTTTTTTATTTTTTGCGAACTGGAAACCAAACAACTTCCTGGCGTAGTACTTAAACTGGAAGAGCATTCAAGGAGACGGAATTCGACTGTACAGTCTTCACTGCTTTCTAAATATAAATAAATTTCATCAATCGAATTCGATGAAACGGGAAATTGAATCAATCCCTCGAGCGGGCAAGAATTGAGCTTCTCTGCGGTACTCTTTCCTACAAAACTACCTAAGGTTGTGGAAGCGATGACCTTTGAATCGGAAATCAAGTTATCTGAATCTTCTATGGGCAAAAGACTACAGTTATGATTAACCCGCATTAATCTTTTTTGTAGTGCATGAACATTACCAACTTTGGCAACCGTTCGAGGAAGTCTATTTTTAGAAATACAAAATGCAGCACATACTCCCACCGCTTCTCCCATTTGTGCTGAAGTAGGTGGATGTGAAAAACTTGCTGATGCACGGCTTGTTGCAGAAGCATGCTCTCCCGCGAAAAACAAGTTTTTGACCTTACTGGAATAAAGAGAACGTAACGGAATTTCAAAAGGTTGGGGGAGGGCAATCTTACCTCGAGGCGAGCATAAAAGAGAATCAGCCACATCAAGTGGAGCACGACCTAAAGCAACTGAATCATAAAAATGCTTCCCCGACTCCATATCCTCAGGCGTAATAACATAGTCTCCGGTTGCTCTAAACCCTTGGGAACTTAGCGTGATCGGCGAAAAATCTTCCAAGAACCAATTTTGAGCTCGTTCTGCCATAGGAGAGCGATTTTTTAAATAATCCCATGCAGACCAGATTAAATCAGCAGAATTAACAGAGAGTTCGTTTTTTGCTTTGCCTAACCATTCCACATTATGGATTCCCTGAATTTGTTTATCTAAGGATTCGAGTAAATCAAGTTTCGCAGACTGGTGGTTTTCCTCCCATCTCAAAGAAACCCAGTATGGCAACTTAAAGGGAATCGGTTTTGCAGAGACAGTTATCTGCATACTGGCAGCAGCTCTAAATGTAACCGGAGTAGAAGAAGCGGTAGATTTCTCGTACTCCCTTTTATCTAACCCTGTTTCCCCTGGAGCATTTGCCAATTGAGATAAAGTACCGTCTCCGGAACAGTCGATGAAGTAGGGCGCACGAAAAATGATACGGCCTCCACGCTGGCTAGAAATGGCAATAATTGATTCGATTTTATCTCCTGCCGAATTTTTTTTCACTTCGAAAAGTTGGGTTTCTAAAAATAACTCGACTCTTTCCTGTTTCTTTATCCAACTCATTAACGCTCTTTCCTGACCACAATAGTTACCCTCTTGGTTTTCCTGGTAAATAGTCGTTTTAATTTCATCTAAAATTCCTGTCTCTCTTTGGTAAGCATAATTGGTCGTGCCTTCAAAATCATATGGAAATTGAATTTCTTTTCCTATTCTTCCACCCACACAAGATCTTGACTCGATCAAGGAGACAGTAGCACCCTCCCTGGACGCACTCACCGCAGCACAAATCCCAGCTAAACCGGAACCTATTACTACTAAATCACTTCTTTGCGATAATGTTTTCAAAATTTGTAATACAGCATTTCGTCATTTGTTTACGAGAATGCAAGAGTCGAATTTGTTAAGCAAATCTAATACCAGCAATTAAGCGTGATTAATAGTTTTCAACTAAAATGTTTGGTATTGTAAGGAACAGTTGATGTTTGTAGTTTGGTTGGAGTGTTTAAGCCCACTTCATTTATTTGTTACCTCCCCGCCATTCCTCTCGCCCAGAATGGTTTAAAATCACTCGAATTTTATTGCGAGGGTTACGCTATATAATATGAGAAATCTTTTTCCTAGATGGGTAAATACGATACCGGTTAAAGTAATTTTATCTTTGGGTATTATTGGAGGCACGGTAACCGCAGGCATTACTTACTATGCAACACCAAAATACACAAGAGTGGGGTATCAACCTACTCAACCGGTTTCTTACGACCACAGTTTTCATGCGGGTCAATTAGGTCTCGATTGTCGTTACTGCCATCACGGCGTTGATAAATCGTCTCATGCCAACATTCCATCCGCTAATGTCTGTATGTCTTGTCACAAGAACATTAAGGCGGATTCTCCTTTACTCGCTCCAATTCGTGATTCTTATTTCGGAGAGGATAAAGATAAGGACGGCAAACTTTCCGAAGGGGAAGACTTGAATGAAGATGGAATTTTAAATGCAGGACCCTCTGTACCATGGGTCCGAATTCATAAGGCTCCAGATTATGTTTATTTCAATCATGCAATTCATGTGAACCGAGGAGTGAGTTGCGTGGAATGTCATGGCAGAATTGACCAGATGGAAGTAGTCCATCACGACAAACCTCTCAGTATGGCATTTTGTTTAGAATGCCATCGAAACCCGGAGAAATCACTTCGGCCGATGAATGAAGTCACTAACCTAGCTTGGTCTATTGCATCGAAAGAGGAAGAAGATTCTCACATTACGCAATTTCACGCTGGACTGGATATCAAAAATAAATGGGGTGTTAATCCTCCCCTAAGCTGTACTGGATGCCACCGATGATTAAACAAGTGACCGAAGAAACTTTAGATAACGGAAAGCGTTACTGGAAAAGTCTAGATGATCTAGCTTGCAAGCCTAGTTTTAAAAATTGGGTAGAAAGAGAATTCCCAGAAGGAGCCAGCATGCTCGAAGGCGTACAGAGAAGAGGTTTCATGAAATTAATGGCCGCCTCGTTCGGTCTTGCAGGATTAGGTATGACCGGTTGCAGAAGGCCTGAACATACTATATTGCCCTATGGCAAAAGTCCTGAGGAACTGATTCCTGGTGTACCCAATTACTACGCAACCTCAATGCCTAGTGCACAGGGTCACACTCCATTAATTGTTGAAAGTCACGAAGGTCGTCCAACTAAAATCGAAGGAAACCCTAGTTACATCCCCAACGGTGGTGGTACTTCTATTTACGCACAATCCAGCGTCTTAGACCTCTACGATCCCGACAGAAGTAAGTCATCACTTAAACGATCCAAGGATAATGAAGACTCCTGGGATGTCATTTCAACGGATCAAGTCAAAGAAGATTTAGTTAACCTGATGCAAGAAGGTAAGGTTGCGATCCTTGCTGAAAAATCAAGTTCAACTGCAAGAAAAGTTCTTTCTGATTTGTTAATTGAAAAGGGTGTTATTTGGACGGAACATGAAGCCATTGACCTCACTTCCCCCGAAAACAAACTAGGGAATGCAATCGGAACAGATGGTGGTCTGCGATTGATTCCCAATTTGGGTAAGGCATCTCGTGTGTTATCATTGGATTGTGATTTCCTAGGAAACCGTGAACCATTTTCACTTGCGAATACACGTGCTTTAATGAAGGGGAGAAAAGTTCTTTCGGCTAAAGACGCCAAAAAGATGAATCGTCTTTACAGCGTGGAGTCTGACCTGACGATTACGGGTGGAGTGGCAGATCACAGGTTACGCCTCGAATCTTCTCAGTTTATTGCATTTGCGAATTTGCTTGCCGCAGAAATTTTCACAATTAGAAAAAGTGGATCTAAAGCCGAGATCACACGGCTACAAGAAAGAGGTAATGTATTAAAAAACCATGCAAAATGGATCAAGGAGTGTGCGATTGATCTATGCTCCAAGCACAGATCAAGTGTTATTTTACCTGGCAACCATTTACCCGAAGAAGTTCATTTACTTTGTTATGCTATCAACCAAGCACTTGGTTGCATTGGGCGAACTGTTAAATATCAGGTTACTGATAAACCAGCATCGAACTTGTTGTCCCTAGAGAAAGCAGTATTAAAAGACAATGTTAAAACACTTATATTCTTAGGTGGTAACCCTGTTCACAATGCAAGTTCATTGGACTGGGGG
>JABGUO010000213.1 GCA_018646565.1 Opitutia bacterium
AACCGCAGGGAGAGGAAACTTTTGCAGAGGTAGCCTTGCCCGAAATTGAGGCAATGGCACTGGCCATTACAGAGGGATGCGTGGACTTCACCAAAATTCGGTTTTGGGAGGCTTGTGCAACGGCAGAAGTTGCCTGGGAGGAATCGAAAGATGCGGACGGTAATGTGATGAGCAAAATGCCTTATGGTGATCCGCTAGAGACCCCGGGGGAAGGGAATCGCATTCTGGCAAACCTGAAACAAATTTCCACATGGTTGGCAGAGGTTCATTCCTTGCACGAGAAAAATGGAATGGGCTGGGTTTCTCCCTACGGCTGTCCGGAGGACGGGCAACAGGCTTATGACAACCGATCCAATTCGATCAATCAATTATCCCACATTATAGAGACTGTCGAAAAAAACTTTGACATATAGAAAACGGGTTTATTCCCTGATGGTAGTATAAATACGGGGAACTCTTTTGGTAATCGAACAAAGCAATTCCCAAGGTATCGTTTTTGCATGGGTCGCAAGTTCAGTTAGTAGAATCTCCTTCTCCTTTTGCCTCCCAATCAGAGTCACTGTCTGTCCGAGTTCAATCTCGGAAGGTGCGTCGGTTAAATCAATCAAGGTCTGATCCATCGTAACTCTCCCTACTAAGGGGTAATTCTGTCCTTTGATTAAACCAAAGGCTCGATTCCCACAGGGAAGTGGAATGGCGTCGCCATAACCGGCGCTGATAATCCCAATTTTTGAGTCCCTTTCCAGAGTATACTGACGACCATAGCTCAAAGTGGTTCCTTCGGGCAGGTTTTTGATCATGGCCAGTTTCGCATGAAATGAAAGAACTGGTTCAACTGGTAGATCCGCTAAAATACTACCTTGTGGAGGGGAGACTCCGAATTGAAGAAGACCGATTCGAACGGCATTAAAAATTGCGTTTCGGTCAAATGAGCGAAGAGAAGAGGAATTATCCGCATGAACAAGAAATTCTGGTTTTTGGTGAATTTCGGTCTTTTGAAGGATTGATAAAAAGCGGGTTCTTTGTTCTTCAGTAAAAGAAAGATCGGAGGGTTGAGCAAAATGAGTCAGGGCTCCACAAAGATTAATTTCACTGTGTTTTTTGATTTCTTCAACTAGTGGAATCGCATCCTTCCACCAAATGCCATTTCTGCCCATCCCGGAATCAACTTTTAAATGAACGGAGATTTGTTTTTGATGCTTTTGGGAGAGCGCACATAGTCGCCCCAACTCTTCTTCGGTGGAGAGTGTTGGAATTAAATCAAACTCAATTAATGCTTCATCTTCCTCCTCCAATAGGGGACCTAAAATTAAGATTGGCCAACCGGAACCCATTTCCCTGATCTCCGTTGCTTCTTTAATATTCGCGACGGCAAATAAATCGACCCCGCTTTGCATTAATCGAGCGGCAGTGGGATGAATGCCGTGGCCATAGGCATCTGCTTTCACGACTGAAACATAGCGAACATGAGGGGGGAGTGAATCCCTTATCAATCTTAGATTCCTTTCCAGGGCGGCCAGATTAATCTCTGCCCAGCAACGTTGTGTTATCATTCTATTACGCTAGCTGTCCGGGGACAGGAATTTTATTTCAGGAACCCATTTTTTAAATTCTGGTGGTCGGGGAGAATAAATTTCTAATTCTTCCTTAGGCTCCGAGATCTTAATTAAGTCCGAAAGCCCGTTCATTTTATTTAATCGATATTCTAAAATATTGTCTGGTTCAATCGAGTTGATTTTTCTTCTTGGATCTTGAAGGTGCACACTCGATGGAAACTTTTTGAGTGCTTCCTCGCTTTCGAAAATTTCTTTTTTTCCAATGGGATGTTGATTGGAAGAAGAGCGAACGATTCGCCAACCCATACGGAAGGGAGCTTGAACGAAGTCAGGGGAGGGGGTCACCATTTGACTGGCAAGGTCAAGGGCATTGTAGGAGTAGAGCGCGAGTTTGTTTTCGCATTCCCATTGTACTGTTTTTACAAATGCAAGGGTGAGGCGAAGGCCAAGCGTGGATCCAGGTCCGGCGCAAAAGAAAATAGAATCAATTTGTTTGATTCCCATTTCTAATTCTTCGAATAGTTGAGCCACGGATTGGAAAACTCCATCCATCGGAGAATTCGAAGTTTCTACTATTTTCTTCCATCCATTTTCTTTGGCAATTCCGACCTGTACATTGGCTGTGGACACATCCAAAACGAGAGCGGTAGAAAGCGGACTAGTGGTCTTGTCTTCTTCCATTCCTCAGAGTACTTGAGTGGGGATCAGGTAAATGAACAGATTAATACCGGCGGCGTAAGTTTGTGGGAGAAATCCCAAGTTCTTCGCGATACTTTGCAACCGTTCGACGGGCGAGTTTGATTTCTTTTTCAGCTAGCAAATCGACAATTTTCCGATCGCTTAATGGTTTGCTCGGGTCTTCCTGTTCAATAATAGAACCAATTATTTCCTTCACACTAGTATTGGAAACGGAATCTCCGTCCTTCCCTGAATATCCGGGTGTGAAAAAATACTTTAACGGGAAAGTGCCATGGGGAGTCCGGACAAACTTGTTGGCGATGGCACGCGATACGGTTGTTTCATGAACTTCGATGGAGTCGGCCACTTCGGACATAGTCATGGGGCGAAGTTTGGAGGAGCCTTCTTCAAAAAAACCTGTCTGTCTTTCAATGATTTTTCGGGTAATTCGTTCGATGGTATTTTGACGTTGATCGATCGAGCTTATGAGGAATTTACCTGCTCGCATTTGATTGCGAACATACTCCTTCTCCTTACTGGATAACACCCCTTTGGCAATCAATTCTTTATAGGTCCTGTTAATTTTTAGCTTGGGAATAAAATCACTGTTGAGACTGATCACCCATTCATCGCCGACTTTTTCCACAGTCGCATCGGCCGAGATTGACTGGTTATTATCTTCGGAAAACCTCTTGCCGGGAGCCGGATCGAGTTCACTAATCTTTTCGATAGCTTCGTGAATTACTTGAGTGGATTGAGATAATTTACGGGAAAGTTCAGGGACGCGCCGCCTTACAAGTAGAGGAAAATGGTCTTTTACGATTCGGTACTGATCAGTATCCTCCCAATCCCGTGCTTCCATTTGCTTAATCAGGCAGTCTTGCAGGTCAATGGATGCAATCCCAATTGGTTCGAAGGTCTGTAATGTACTCAATGCTTCCTGTAAGTCGGCCAGGGGCATTGATGAAAGAAGGGCAATGTCGGACAGATTTGAATTGAGAAAGCCATTTTCATCCAAGCTACCAATCAGGTATTCTGCGGCATCCCGAACGC
>JABGUO010000214.1 GCA_018646565.1 Opitutia bacterium
ATGTTGTCCAAGTAACATGGCCCGCCTTCTCCCTCAGGTACAAGGGATGACCTATGCCCACAACCAAAAAAATCTTTATTTTGCGATGTATGCAGATACCTCCACAAGTTTAAAGATCGCCGGGACAGATTTATCAATTAGTCAAACAACGGACTACCCAAACGATGGGAAAATTAAGATTTCACTTACTCCAAAAAAACCATCAAGCTTTAAGGTTCACCTTCGAATTCCTACCTGGGCAGGCAATCAATTTGTACCTGGGAAACTTTATAAATATGTAAATCAAAAGAAAGAAAGTTGGAGCCTCACAGTCAATGGATCCAAGACCCAAGCCAAAGTCGAAAAGGGATTTGCGATCATCGAACGGAAATGGAAAAAAGGAGATCAAATAATCCTCGATCTCCCCATGCCATTGCGAATCAACAAATGTGACAAACGGGTTGAGGAAAATCATAATCGCCTTGCATTCACTCGAGGGCCTTTTGTTTTGTGTGCTGAAGAAATTGATAATGGTGGTGCGACCCAACGCTTTTTTCTGAATCAGGAAAAAGTGGAAACGAAATATAGTTTAGCCAAAGTAAAACTTATCAGCGGATCTTTTTCGCAAGTTAAAACAATGGCTAACGCCGTTAATAAATCGGGAGGAGAGGAAGATAAAAGCCTATCCTTGATTCCCTATTATGCATGGAACAACCGTAAACCTGGATCCATGACCATTTGGTTCCCCACAACTCCAAAACTTGCCGTTTTTGATCCTCACCAACTTCCTAAAAAGAGTGTATTTTCCAGTATCAAAGCTTCCCACACTTCCGACTTGGATACCGTAAGTGCAGTGGGCGATGGAAAAGAACCAAAATGGTCGAGTGGAAAAAGTGTACCACGCTGGACCAGTCGGCCACAGCTTGGCAAAACACAATGGATCGAAGGACACTTTTCGGAATCAAAAAAAGTTCGTGATATTGGTGTGTACTGGATGCAAGACCAACAGGATGTAAAATTTCCTAGAGAATGGTCTGTTGAAATCAGAAATAAAGGAGAGTGGAAACCTTTCGAATTATATGTAACCGATCGCTATGACAACCGGGCAAACCAATACAATGTAATTCATCCCGCTGCACCACTCGCCTGCGATGCCATTCGAATCAATATGGTACCTCAACCTAATGCTGCTATTGGCATTTTAGAGGTTAAGGTTGCCTTTGAAAAATAGAATTCCTCAAAAACTAGGCGATGACATCTTGGACTACTGGTGCCCAATTCCTATTTATTTGTTCTGCACTACTTTCAATCTGTACCAATACATTTGCGAAAGATACTTCCCTTTGCCAAAAACTTGAACAGTCTGTTCAGGGAAAAAAGCACGGATTTCTAGCCGGTAACCTTGCTTATTATGTGGGAGGCTTCCATGCAAGCTGGGAGCCAATTGAAGATGAAACCATTGGTCTTACCCACCCCTTTTACCATGATCTACGAAGTCGTGGAGTCGGGTTGCTAAATAGTCAACTACCTAGAACTGAACATACAGGCGTTGGAAATGACTATCGGGGATGGGAATTCTACAAGGACACCCGTGTTCTATACGGCAGTGTCATTATTGGGGACAAGGTATATAAACACCCCGTACCCACTCGAATGAGTTGGCGACCGGATAAAATGATTTGTGAGTATGAAATAAATGGAGTCACTATTCGCGAAGAAAAGTTTATCAGTGCAAAAGACACCGCTGCCTCAATCATCACATCCTCTGAACCGATTACCCTCAGATTTGAAGGGCACAGTTTTTATGTTCGTCACAGCGTTTCTTCGAATGCGTCTGTGCGATACGACTCATCTACAAATTCGATCCTCATCCGCGAAGGTGGAACCGTTCGCTCCCTTCCCGATCCCGACCGACCAGAAAGAATTGGTCCCTGTGTTTATCAGGGAATGACCACTGCCCTCTCCTCCTCCAAGGACTTTTCTAAAACCCTGAAACTCGAACAGGATGACCGGGGCGTATGGAAATATTCTTATGAAATTCCGTGCGACTCACAAGGAACTACTGTGTCATGGTCCATGCACGACGATCAAAACATTGCCAAGAATACGGGAAGAGAGACAAGCCTTCTTGCACCGGCATTACTGAAAGAGAAAACCGCAGAGATGAATAATATTCTTGCCCAGGAAATCCCACAATTTCGATGCAGTGATTCAAAATTTGAGGATATTTATTACTACCTTTGGTCTCTCCATATGATGTATTACATCAATGTCCAAAAAGGGTGGGAAATGGAAAATCATACCCAATCTGCGGTGAACAACTTCCTCGGTATCCACCGGTATGATGCCTGCTTTCAAATAAAGGTGGGTGCATGGGCACGGGATAAGCCGAGGTTTGCGTATGGGAATGTGTTAACTTGGAAACACTTAGTAGTGAATGGCCGGTATCGGGAAACCAACGACGGTCATATTTTTCTCTCCGACAACAAGGGCGTAGGGTGGCACTCCGGTGCCTATGGTGGAGAATTAGCCGAGCATGTCCTAGGGGCCTGGCAAATTTATCAACACACGGGCGATCGCGATTTTGTCCGCAGGTGCTACCAAGGATATTTCCGAAAAGTTTTCTGGAAGAACTTGGTTGGATTTGCCATGAATGAGGCAGAAGTGGGAAAAGCCCTCGAAAAAATGGCAGTGATTTCTGGAAATAATTCAGATGTCGACCATTGGAAAAAGCGAATCAACCAAGACCCAAAACATCTTCGACTCATGTTTGATCAACGCTGGGAAGCGAATGGACATAAAGACTATTTCATGGGTGGAAGAGATGGCATGCTCATGACCACTGCCTTTTGGGCCATGCGTTCCAAGCACTTTCCCCGCGAATATGCGGAAAGATTAATTCACTCATGGGCCTTGAACGAAGAACGTGGATTTTTCGGAGAGTTCTTTCCCTTGGCAATGGCGAAAAAATCAATGAGTCTTTTCAACTCTGCGGACGATCAATCCTTTGGCTATACCCCTGATACAGCCTACTTCACCTTAGATGGAATATTTCGCCAGGGATTTCCCAAGATTGCTTCCGATCTGACCCTTAATCACTTGGAAAATTATAACTTTCATAAGGAATGGGGAATTCCTGTCGCACCGGAGGCCTACCGCCGGGACCTTGCCTTGTTTGGCGATCAATATTCCAATTTTAATGCCGGTAAAATCCTTCTCTTTATTGAAGGATTGGCTGGCTTATCCTATTCAATCCCAGACAATGTATTGCATGTCAAGGATTCCATGCCCACCCCTTGGGACTGGATGGAATTCGATATTCCCATAGGCAATCAAAAGAGTTGGACTCAAGTTCGATTCGAACGTAAAAAAGGTTTATTAGGAGAGAAGAAAAAATCGATTACCGTTTCCAACTGCCCACTTCGGGTTCAATTTGAGCCTTGGCTGGATCAAAGTGAACTTTCCCGGGATCCTCAATTGAACGGAGCCACTTTTACCGAGCAAAATGCAACCCATTCCGCCTACCTGTCTTTTCTGACCGATGAAAAGTCTCCCAAAAGCTCAATTACTCTTTCTTTCAAATGATCTTTCAAAAAATACGTCATTTGTTCCTTTTTTTAATTCCGTTTGTTTTTTCCCTTTATGGGGAGAAACCAAATATTATTTTTGTATTGGCGGATGATCTGGGCTGGGCCGAATTGGGTTGCTATGGAAACACCTATAATGAAACCCCCAACCTGGATAAGCTAGCTAAGCAAGGAGTCCGCTTCACCCATGCTTATGCTGCGGCTCCTGTTTGTTCTCCTTACCGAGCCGCGCTGCTAACCGGTCAACACCCAGCCCGGGTAAGTATATTGGACTACCTTCGCCCAAATTCATCCAATGCCCTTCCTGTTAGCCAGATCACTCTTCCCGAAATGCTAAAACATAACGGATATGCTACTGGAATGGTCGGTAAGTGGCACCTGACCGGATACAAATATCAGGACGCTCAATTTGAGGTACGACCCAAGGACCACGGTTTCGGTTGGAATATCGGGAGCGAAATTAAGGGTGTTGGAAATGGAGCCAATTTCTGGCCTTATGTATTTCGTACCCAACCAATTCGATGGTTGGATATTCCCAATAATCGAATGGGAAAAGAAGAATACTTAACTGACCGTTTGAATTTGGAGGCTCTTGATTTCGTCGAACGAAAAAAGGAAAAACCATTCTTTCTCTACCTCAGCCACTATGCACCCCATACGATCCTAAACGGCCGTCCCGACCTCGTAAAAAAGTATCGGGAAAAACACACGCCGGGAAAAACAGACAGAACAAACTGCTACCTATGCAAGGATGCCGGTCTCTCGGGAGAAGAATGCGAGCATTGGGCACAGGATCACAATCCGCACTTGGCTGCCATGTTGGAGAGCATTGACGACGGGGTTGGACTTCTAATGAAAAAACTCGATTTTCTTGGCATTGCAGAAAACACCATTTTCATTTTTTCCAGTGACAATGGAGGAGAAACTAATGTCACATCCAATGCCCCTCTTCGTGGGGGCAAAAGCCAATTATATGAGGGTGGCATTCGGGTTCCTCTGATCATTCGCTGGCCCGATGGAAATATCCCGCGAGCCAAAACCTGTGCCCAACCGGTGGTTAATCACGACTTCTACCCCACCCTGTTAGATGCGGCAGACATCGAACCCGATCCTAAGCAAAAACTGGATGGAGTCTCCACTCTGGCTACTTGGAAAAATCCCTCTTCCGGCGTCTCGCGTAAATCCCTGCATTGGCACTACCCATTGGATCGACCTCACTTTCTCGGCGGAATCTCAAGCGGTGCCATCCGCCATGGGAATTGGAAATTAATTGAATACTTTGATCCGAAAAAGTCTGAACAGTTTGAACTTTTTAATCTTAAAAATGATCCGTCTGAAAAAACAAATCTAGCAGGATCCAAATCGGAAGTTGTTCAAAAACTTTACGGTGACCTTCAGGTTTGGCGTGAAAAAATTGGGGCACAGATCCCATCCCGACCTTTGCTTACTCAGACACGAAATCTCCTCTTCGGTGAACATTTCTCAGAAGGTCAAGTAAGTAAGAACTGGTTTTTTCAAAAAGAATGGAATGTGGCAGAAGGAGTTCTTTTACGCAACCGAGTGGGAGGCACAAACAAACGAATTTTTTATAAAGATCCAAATTTCCAGGATGCCTTGATACGATTTGATTTTCAATTTAATGGAGCCACAGATATTGGCTTATTCACGGGTTCAAATAGTAGTTACTTGACCGAATTGCATATTCAAAAAGACATTTTTTTTATTCAAACCGCACAGGACAAAAAAGGGACATGGTTTCCGACGAGACATGGCGAATGTGCTTTTGAGTTCAAAGAAGACAAATGGTATACGATGACCATCGAATTTATCGGTGATCATGTAGTTGCTCATCTCGACCACAAACACATGGTTTATGCAAAACACCCGATGATGAGAAATCTACGGACAGAACTTGCCTTTCAAGTCGATCAGGCAGGAGCTTCCTTTGATAACCTGCAGGTTTTTCAAGTTGGAAAGCATCCTGAACAAAATAATAATCTTGATCTAATTAAAGAGAATGAGGCTCGTAATAGTAATCTGTTAAAACTTAGAAAGACTCTCGACGAGCAATAATCGATGAAAGTATATGTTCACAGAGAGGGAAAAAATTTCGGTCCCTATTCGGTTTCTCAACTCAAAGAATATCTACAGGCAAGAAACTTCATAAAGGATGACCTCGCCTGCCACGATGGTTCCAATTGGGTCAAATTATCTGAAGTTCCTGGGATCGTAGAAATTTCTGAAACGGTCTCGAGACAACCAACCCTTACGACACAGAAGTTGGACGCTACCCCAAAAGCACCAGCAAATACAAAGACTAAGCAGGAGTCCTGCAAGCCGGCCCGTAAAAGCCGTAAGAAAATTTACATACTCAGCGGCGCGCTCTCTGTTTCCATTTTTCTGATCGGGTTTTTATCATATTTTTTTTGGGCGATTAGCGATGATCCTCATGTGCAAACTGCCTATTTAGCTAATGCGCTGAAAGATAATTCATCTGTCAACACCACCTCATTTGACCCGCTCCCGGCCGCTCAAAAAATCGACGAAATTCTGAATGCTCACTTAAAAAATGAGAACCTGGACCCCAATCCTCTGATCAGTGACGGTCTGTTCCTCCGACGAATTTACCTCTCGATCATCGGTCGTATACCCACGATTTTAGAAGCAAATAATTTCTTCAATTCCACCTCCGAAAACAAACATTCAGAACTGATTCAAAAATTACTTTCAAATGATGCGGGCTACACTGCTCATCACTATCAGTTTTGGGCCGATCTGCTGCGGATTCCCACCAATGTAGATTACACTTTGTATTATCGGGAGTGGATAAAGGATCAGATTAGAAACAATACACCCTACGACGACCTCGTACACCTGCTGGTAAGCGGGCATGGACTAATTTTTGACAACCCTGCTGCCGCCTACTATCTTAGGGATGCCGGTATGGCCCTCGATAATATGTCCAATTCAGTCCGTATCTTCCTGGGTACCCGTTTGGAATGTGCTCAGTGCCACGACCACCCCTTCGACAAATGGACCCAAATGGATTATTTCAAAATGGCTGCTTATACCTATGATTTTGATGTTCGTATGGGGGTGGCCAAAAATTCAAACCGTCAGCGGGTCTATCAGGATTTTGGAAAAAGAAAGAATGCTGCTTATAAGAAAGAGGCAGGTTTTGAAGACTTTCCCCATATTCATGATGAATCAAAAATCGACGAATGGCTTGGTCAGCCGTATGCACCGGGTTACCTAGAACGAAATAACCTCACAAAGGAACAATTCAAAGAAGCCGCAGTTCGGGCCATTGCGGCTAGAAAAAAAGTCGAAGATTTTGACAACCCGGTTTCTCAGTCTGTCAACATGCTTTATGGGCATATTTCTAATGTTCAGGTAAAGCACCATGACGACAAACCCCTCAAACTCCCTCACGATTACGTGTATGACAATGGTGCGCCCGAGGAGATTGTTAAACCCGGCACTATGTTTGGACCGGAAATCCCTCACCTTGAAGATCAGACTGAACGAAAAAATGCCTATGCAGACTGGTTAACCTCTCCCGAAAATCCTCGCTTCACCCGAGTGATTGTTAATCGACTATGGAAGCGAGCGTTTGGACATGGAATTTTTGAACCCGAGGACAACCTGACCGATCGAACCGAAATCAGCCAACCCGAATTGCTCAGTTTTCTTGAAGGCCTGATGCAGGAATTAGATTACGATATTCGTGCCTTTCAAAATGTTCTTTTTCATACTCAACTTTTCCGCCGGGAAATGCATTTGAAAGATCATTCTACGGGAATGAAATTTCATTTTGCCGGTCCGCTGTTAAAGCGAATGAGTGCAGAACAAATCTGGGATTCCATTACCACGCTCATTCTCCCTAATGTGGACACTTATGCCCCAAATAAGAAACGGACCCAGGAACGGATTGCCCGAACGAAAGCAATTTACCAGAGCCTTGAAGGCAGACCGATTGAAGAAGTCTTGCCCAGAATAAGGGAAGCTGGGACACAACGACGGGAAATGCGGGCTGAACAGGTTGAATATGAGAAAAAAATCTCTTCCGCATATGCTCAATCCGATAATGAACTTGCCAAAAAATTGACTGATGAACTCAAAGTTAAAGTCCGTGCTATGGAAACAAAGAATCGTGAACTGGTCTTGGTTGACCTCAAGGACAACCAAGCAAACCCAGCGATGATGATGGGGAGTTCCATGGACACAACTACAATGGAAACCAATGATCGAATATCTCAGGCACGACCCCGAAAAGCGCCGGGTAATCTGGACCCAAACGAACGCAGGCGGTGGGAGGACAGGGAGCGATTATCTCTACGTCATTTTCGGGATGTGGTCCGACAAATGGCACGGGCGGTGGAATTGGAATCACCAGCCAGGCGGGGACACTTCTTACGGGATTTTGGCCAGTCAGACAGGGAGGTCATTAATAACTCCTCATCCCATGCATCAATTCCACAGGCTTTATATTTGCTCAATAGCCCCCTCAATGTAGCCATTCAAAACTCGAACGCATTTCTTGGTGGACTCTTAGCTGCACTGCAAACACCGGAAGATAAGATCGACCTCATTTATCGATCCATGCTTACTCGAAAACCAAACAGTTCTGAAATGGAAAGAGTTCTTTCAGACTATGAAACCCATGGAGAAGAAACCATCGAAGACCTAGTTTGGGCTCTGCTTAATTCTCGGCAATTTACATTTATACAATGATAAAATCTGATTTCAATCGTCGCCGTTTTCTTGAGCTCGCTGCCGGAAGCTTTCTTGGGGTTTCCGCGAGCAATAGTTTTGGAACTGCTGGCGGGAAAAGTGCTTTCCCACTACCCGCCGACCCAGCCAAGCAACTCATCTACCTCTACATGGAGGGCGGGATGAGCCACATCGATACATTTGATCTAAAGACCAGTCACGAAAATCAAGGATCGACCAAACCAATTAATACAAATGTCGACGGTATCCGAATATCAAGCCACCTCCCAAACTTGGCAAGGCATGCTGAAAAGTTATGCATCGTGAACTCACTCACCTCCACTGCAGGCGACCACGAAAAGGGCAATTATTTCATGCATACCAGTTACCAGCAACGGGCTACCATTCGACATCCTGGAATTGGTTCTTGGTATCACAAATTAAAAGGGAAAATAAATCCCACCCTTCCCGCTTCGGTATTTATTGGGAGGGAAAGTCGGTTTCATGGAAGTGGTGGATTTTTTGAACCCGAGTTTGAGCCGCTCGCAATCAACGAACCCGAATCCGGATTAAAGTACGCAAAAGCATTGGTTGAAAAAACTCGTTTTGATAGGAGACTTAATTTGACCAATGATATCGATACCGAATTCCTCAAACGGTATCACTCAAAACCAATCCGGGCCTATGGTCACATGTATGCCGATGCGGTTCGCTTAATGGATAGCCCGGATCTAGCGGCTTTTGATATTCACCGAGAAAATGAAAAAATTAAATCTCGTTACGGGACCGAACCCTTCGGACAAGGCTGTCTGCTTGCCCGTCGCTTAATCGAACAAAATGTTCGCTCAGTTGAAGTCAGCTTCGGGGGCTGGGATACCCACCAAAACAACTTTACCTCCCTACCAGAGCTCTGCCACACTATGGATCAGGCTGTAGCCGCCCTGCTTGAGGACTTAGAGCGAGTTGGTAAGCTTAACGACACTGTTGTAGTTTTAACCACCGAATTTGGTCGCACTCCGCAGATTAACCAGAATGTGGGAAGAGACCATTATCCGCAGGCATTCACCAGCGTTCTCGCAGGAGGAGGATTTAAGGGCGGACATATTCATGGTAAGACTTCCGAAGGTGCCGAAGAAGTGATTGAGGGTTCGATGACCATTCCTGATTTTAATGCAACCATTGCTCACGCCTTGGGGATTCCTGTCGATCATGTACTCTACAGCCCCACCGTTCGCCCCTTCACCGTTGCACACAAAGGAAAGCCTCAACTAGGTCTTCTTTCCTAGTAGAATAAAATTTTCTTAAGCTAGTACTATAATTTGTGACTTCTCTGGGTTCACCTAGTTGCAGTTGCCAGTAACTGTAAGAATAACTAAATGTGAGCTATTGCTATGGATATAATTGAAAAAAATAAGACTCGAATGGCGCATCTTTCTGAAAATAGTGCTGAACTTTCTAAACAAATAGAGGCACTTGACTGGAATGAACTCAAATCCGCATTGAATGAATGCATCTTTCAAAAAGAAGAAACGAACTTACCCGCCGAATATTGCCCAGCCTCCTATTTTCCGCTCACACCCGAAAGCACCGAACAAAAAACACTCTATGACAAAGCATTTAAACATGGAGAGGTTCTAATTCGTAGTGGAAAGACCGCAGCATTTACAGTCGCGGGCGGACAAGGTACTCGACTTGGGTATGATGGACCTAAGGGAACCTTACCAGTTAGCCCCATCAAAAAGAAAACGCTTTTTCAATTGTTCGCCGAACAGATTCTTGGGATGTCTAAACAGTATGAGGTAACCATTCCATGGTATATTATGTGTAGTCCTTTAAATCTTGAAGCTACAACCATCCATTTTGAAGAAAATAACTATTACGGACTGGGCAAAGAGAACCTCAACTTCTTTGCCCAGGGCGTTATGCCCGCAACTGACTTCGATGGAAATTTACTCCTAGCCTCTCAGGACAATCTCGCCCTCTCGCCCAACGGGCACGGCGGTTCCCTAAAAGCGCTGATTGATTCCGGTTCGATTACCGATATGGCACAGCGTGGCGTTGAACATGTGTCCTATTTCCAGGTGGACAACCCCCTGGTCAGCATAATCAATCCCCTCTTTATCGGACTACATGATTTACAGACTTCCGATATGTCCAGCCGCTCACTTACCAAAACCGGACCATTTGAAAAACTGGGTAACTTTGTTTCGACCGGAGACCGGATTTCAATAATCGAATATTCCGATTTACCTGAGAAAAAAGCCCTTGAAAAAGAAGAGGATGGACGAATCAAATACCGAGCAGGAAGTCCGGCAATTCATATTCTTCGCCGAGATTTTATCGAACAGTTTGCCAGTGGGGAAATTAAACTGCCCTACCATAGAGCGGAAAAAAAAGTCGCACATTTAAACAAAAACGGAGATCTTGTAACTCCAGAAAAACCCAATGCCGTTAAATTTGAAACCTTTGTATTCGACGCCCTCCCCTTAGCCAAAAATCCGCTCATTTTAGAAGCGGATCGACTCGAAGAATTTTCTCCGGTTAAAAATAAAACAGGAATCGATTCGCTTGAAAGTTCGCGATCTGATCAAAGTAAGCGGGCCAGACGGTGGCTTAAAAAAGCAGGATACTCTGTCAATGAAGAATCCATCGTTGAGATTAGTCCCAGTACCTTTCCTTCCGCACACGATCTACAGGGTGCTGACCTGCAACAATACGACCTCGACTCGAAAATCATTTACTTGGGTGACGAAATTCGAGCAGATGAATAAATATTGGTCCTCTTACCAAAAGAAGGACAAGCTTGCCTGCAGATAATCGTCGTGCTTTACCTGTTCAAGAAAACTGCCGGATCTGGGACTCACCAGAAAATTACCCTCTAAAGTCCATTTCCAGTTTTCATTAATACGCCGAGTTGACTCAAGGAACGCATTATTCATTCGTCCAGTTTGGTGGTCAAAGATAGTCCCAATCAGTAACTCAAATCCATTTTCATCATTCAATGCCACCCGTGAACCCAGAAAGGTGGCATTATCCAATCCGCTTCCAGCAAGCTCTTTGCGATCGTCATAAAGGTATTCATAAAGAAAGCCCACATCCATGCCTCTGTGAATATTGGCAAAAGTGTATTCAAATCCGGTTACTGAAGCCCAGTAGTTTCCATTCAGGTCACTGTGCTTGGATAAGACTTCGGCTTTGAGCAGCCAGTCGCTAATTGTGTACTGTATTTCGAGACTGGCTTGCCTGGCCTGTCCATAAACCGGTTTAAGTGTGGTTCCATCTGCATTCTTATACAATCGCGGTTCCCGATCAGTTCCCTCGAAATAGGATAAAGCCCAATCCAGTTCATCCATGTAGTGAGACCAGCGAAAAGCAGCATCGAGATGATTGTTGCCATTACCGCTGAGATAGCTTGCGGTTTCCATATTTACAACCGGACTGCCTCGAAACCGCCCGTCAATTCCCGAAAAAGTCCGTTCTCGAAAATAAGGAAGCAGAAATATTTCAAAATTTCCAAATTCATTTACATAGGCAATATTGATCATGGGTTGCCCCAATTTATCTTCCCCATCTGGACTCTCCACGAGGTCAGTCTGGTTAATCACATCAACCAAATGCTGGCTCTCCGTCACTCCCCAAAAAACCTTACTGATCCCTACCCGAAGTTCAATCAGGTCCCAACTACCAAGGAAACTCAGTTCGCGAATATCAACATGGCTACGCTTATTATCAAGACTACTGTAGCGCACAAAGGGTTCGAAAGTGAAAACCTTTCTGTCCTCATCCCATGCAATTACGTATTCAGGTTGTATGATAATTGATAGGTCCACTCTATCACTGTTTTCATGTGCTCCTTCGTGAAAATAACCCCGGGGTTCAAAAGAGAGTTCACCGGAAAATTCCCCGGAAAATGCTGTCGACCAGCAAACCAGGCACAGAATTACAATTGTTTGAAAGGAAACCAATTTTATCGTGCCCTTTTCAGGGCATTCTGATCGAAATCCCGTTCCGTAAGATCCTGTTCGAATTTTATGTTACTCCAAATTAATTGAGTGCTCTTTCCGGACTGATGATTAGTCATCTCCATCCGACTGGAGCGCCATTTTTTATTCGAATATTGCTTGTAGTCTTCAAAATTCAGGGTTTTCAGTTTTTCCCCTTTTCGGTCATAAAACTCAATCTTACCAACTCGCCAATTCGCTCCATCGACCCATACGACTTGTTTGGTGTAGCCAGACTTGGGATCTACCGGTACCCGTTCAATCACATGACCCTCCGATCCCATCACCGATTCTTCACGAATGTATTCGTAGCTATACTTTTCCACTTCCTGACTTGATATGTCTTCATATGCAAATTCGCTGCCCATAAAAGGACCCGATTTGTTATTGGATGAAATTCGTTTTACCCGTTTCAATGCAGGAAGAAAGAGCCATTGGTCATCCGGTTCAAGTGCGTGAGTGAAACTTAGAAATGCGGTTCCCTTCACATCCCGGGGAGAACTGAAAATAGTCAGTGATTTATCGCCATCTCCATCGACTTCGAGAGATTTGATGGTCATACGCCGGATGGACTCCTGTCCCTGCTTGTTTCGTAGTGTCATGGTTGCCTCGGAGACTTGATTGACAAAACCCTCATCTTCCCGATCGATTTGTCGGGCCACCCAAAGCCCTCTTTCCTCCTTCGGAACCGTCTCCTGACCCATAGCTCCGGTACCTGAAAAAGAAAAGACCACAAGAGCGAGGATAATGTTTAACTGAAATAATTTCATTGCGTGTTCGATTTTGATTGTTTGTTCGAAATTGTTTTTTTATCCCCGCTCAAGCTTAACACGGCGGGAAGGAGGGTAAAGTCAATCAAAAGAGCCAAAGCAATCGTCAGGGCAGAAAGTGCACCCAAAATATAATTCATCTTAAATTCTGACAACATCAGCACGGCAAACCCAATTACTAAGATTGCGCTGGTCACGACCAAGGCACCTCCGACATTCTCGAAAGCGTATTGAACCGATTCATCCACCCCAAGCCCCTTCTCTCGTCTGGCTAAATTGAATTTGGTCAGAAAATGAACCGAATCATCCACCACAATCCCCAAAGTGACTGATCCCACGATCGCAATAGTGAACCCCGCCTCGCCCACAAATATTGACCATACGCCGTACCCCAGGATGATTGGGACCAGGTTAGGAATAAGAGAAAGAAGTCCGTATTTCACGCTACCCAAAGCCACCATCATAACCACTGTAATTAATCCAAAGGCCAGAAGCGTACCTTTAAACATGGCGACCACATTACGATGTGAAATATGGCTGAACATAATAACAGGGGAACTTGCGAGTGTGTGCATACTTTCCGGACAATTCTTCTTCAGCCAATTCTCAGCCCTGGTCACTATTTCAATTATTTCCGAAGTGGTCACAAATCCAAGGTTGGCAGTCATTCTGGTGGAGGATTTATCGACATCGACCTGGTTATTTAAATCCAAACCGTACGGCAAACTCATTTCATAAAGTAGAAGATATTGAGCGGCCAGATCACGGGCTTCCGGAAGTTTGTAATAAGATTCCTCATCCGCATGCATATTCTTATTCAGCCTTTTGAATACATCCGTGATACTGTTTACATGGGTGACCATAGGCTCATTACGTAAGAAATTGGCAAATTCTTCCACTTTTTTTAGAAAAGCGGGGTCTGCGATCCCCTGGGACTCTCCCGAACTGAGATCAAAATTAATCTGATAAATCCCGGTTAGATTTTTCATGGTGTAGTCCGAATCGATTCGGAAGTTATTGTCCTTCGAGAAGTATCCAATAAACTCATCATTCAATTCAATCTTGGGAATTTGTAAGCCGATCAGGATAGTCGCGATCGAACTGATAATTGCAATTGATTTTCTACGACCGGTTACCCATGAACCAACATGTGTTCCCCATGGGTTAGAAATTTTATTGGATTTCCTCACTTTCAAGGGGAGGAGCGTGATCATTGCCGGTAAAACGGTAACCGATAAGATAAAAGCCATGGCTACCCCCACCGAGGTTATGTTACCTAAATCATGAAAAGGAGGAGTGTCCGAAAAATTGAGGGATAAAAATCCCACAATTGTGGTGGCACTGGTAAGAAAAACCGGTTTCAGGTTTACCCGCAAACCCTCCACGACCGCATCACGCTTGGTATTTCCCTTTTGCAGAACCACCAGAATGGATTTCAAAATATGAATCGAATCTGCAATCGCCAGGGTCATAATTACCACTGGAGCAATTGAGGAGGGCGGTGTGATTGGGGTTCCCATCCAACCCGCAAAACCCATACCGCCAATGATAGATAGCAGCATTACAATAAAAGTGGCAAAGACCGCTGATATCGAGCGAAGAAGAACAAGCATTATTAAGATTATTACTCCATACATCGCAGGAGTCAGTGTGGTCATATCCTTCACTCCCGCTTCATTGAAAGCATTGTTCAACATCGTGTCTCCGGAAAGATGAACTTCATGTCCGGGGTACTTTTTCTTAAACACATCCACAAGCTTGCGGGCCTCCGCCACTGCCTCGGGAATTTCCATTGAATGCTTACCCGGGAAAGTCATAAACACATTGACCGAGGTAACACTCGCATCCGCATTGATTGATAATCCATTGAGCAAAGGTTCGTTTAATGCAATCTCCCTTAACTTTTCATAGGACACCTTATTTTTAAGATCCGATAATTCTTCCGGAGTAACCAGATCCTTGACAATTAAATCATCCCCTTCCGCATAGGTGTGTTGAAAGTTGGTAATTGAATCTACCCTCCTTGAGTAAGGCAACTGCCATGCCTGTTCGGTTAAAAAATGAATGCCAGACAATGTATTCTTTTTAAACACATTTCCATCCTTTGGGGTGACGACAAATAATGCAGAATCGTCTTTGCTGTATACATTTTGTAACTTTTCGAAGGCCAAGCGCTGGGGATTGTCCTCCCCAAAAAAATAACGGTAGTCACTGCTTATGGTTATAAACTGTCCGCCGTAGCCAAGCCCCAAGGCTAAAAGAACTCCGCATGTAATAAAAACAATTGGATATTGAGTTACCCATTCCGCCCACCGTTTAGAAAATGTCTCTTTTTTCATGCTTTTAAGACACAAGGCAGATAATCCTCTACTGCGATTATATTAACTGTCTTGTCAAAGAATTGGAGGGGATTAGGGTATAGCGAATTCAGTTTTGCAGACATTGTGTTAGTGAATCATCATATTTGGTCTTTAATTTCGACCCAACCTACGCGGATGTAGGGACGGGTCAAATTGAATAAACATCATTCATGAAAGAATAACTTTTCCATCCCATTGAGTTGCCAGATTTTCAAAATAATCTAATAAAATATTTATGTCTAAATTTTTCCTCACTTCTCTACTTTACCTACTCTGTTCGAGCCTTAGCTTTGCCCAAAAGATCGAGCCTACCTACGGTCAGGTCTCCTACGGTCCACATCAAGACATGACCCTGAACTTTTGGAAAGTTGAATCCAAAAAACCGACCCCTCTCCTTGTCCATATTCATGGAGGAGGCTGGCTCGGTGGAAAAAAGAATGAAACTGCCAACCCAAATGAATTAAAAAAAGGATACAGCTTTGCTTCGATTGACTATCGTCTGGCTGGAGTTAAACTATTGCCTGCTGCCGTACACGATGCTGCTCGTGCTATTCAATTCCTTAGGACTAAGGCTAAAGAATGGAATTTTGATCCAAATCGCATTGCCGTAATTGGCGGTTCAGCTGGAGCGGCATCCAGCCTTTGGCTTGCCTATCATGATGATATGGCCAATCCGAAGAACGATGATCCGGTCCTTCGCCAATCATCACGTGTTTGCGGAGCAATTGCGATGGGCGGACAAACGACTCTCGATCCATTTCTTCTCGAAAAAAAGATTGGTCCAGCATGCATTCAGCATGGAATGATTTGGAAAACCGTGGGAGCTAAAAGTATTGAAGACCTTATGGAAAACTGGGGGCAATACAAAGAACTCTCTCTTGAATGCTCCCCCATTACCCATGTATCCAAAGATGACCCTCCTGTCTTTTTAAATTATGGAAAACCCGCTCCCATCCCCGTTGTAAAAGGTGACGGCATTCATCATGCGGGATTTGGTCGCCTACTTAAAGAGAAATGCGAATCGATTGGAATTGAGTGCTATTTACAGGTAAAAGAGCATGAAGTACCAAAACTAACTAAAGACAATTTCCTTAAAAAGGTTTTTTCAGTACGATAAAACTACCTTTCATATTTTAAACAGACGATTGAATTCTATAATTAAATCTCCTATTAAATTCTTCCCAAAATAAAATCAGATCAAACTACCTATTTTGACTTCTTTCATTTATTAACAATTTGAAAGAGTTCTGTATTTCCTTAGACTTGTATTCTCCTCCAACAACTATGAAACATATCCTCCCAACTTTTTTAACTTACATCGCGTTAATCACACTGGCATTAAGTTTGTGTGCAAAACCATCCACTTCGCATAGCCTAATAATTGACGATTCAACAGGTTTATCTGTTCCTCCCGGGTTTGAAGTCGACCTTGTTTATAAAGTAGACAAAAAAAAGTATGGCTCATGGATTTCCATGACTTTTGACAAACAAGGTCGTTTAGTTGTTTCAGATCAATACAAAGCAGGAACTTTCCTGATCGATTTACCCTATGTCGGGCAAACTCTTGAAGAGTCTGGAATAACAAAACTTCCCTTTGATAGCGGACAATGGGGAATGCTCTTTGCTTTTGATCATTTGTACATGGTATCTCAAAGTAAAGTGGTTCGCGTTCCCGTTTTGAAAAATGGGGAGTTCGGCAAAGAAGAAAAACTCTTTCAATTATATGGTGGTAGTGAACACGGACCGCACTCCTTAATCGTTACAGAAGATGGCAAGGGACTCTATTTAGTTGCCGGCAACTTCGCTCGCACCCCGAGCTTTGAAAAATCTAGGATTCGTACGAATTGGAAGGATGATATTCTGTTAGAAAATTATGCCTATGGTCACAATGGTAACGGAAAGGCTCCAGGCGGGTGGGTTTTGAAATTTAATCCGGATGGATCGGACAGAGAAATCATCAACATGGGATACCGTAATCCATGCGATTTCGCCCTCAATAGAGATGGTGAAATGTTTATTTATGATGCTGATATGGAATGGGACATGGGAACGCCTTGGTACCGTCCTACCCGAATTAACCACGGTGTATCCGGTGGAGAAAGTGGTTGGAGAGCCACATCTAAAAAATGGAGGAAATATTTCCCAGATACAATTGGATCGGTTGTCGATGTGGGCCCAGGCAGTCCAACGGGAGTAATTACAGGCATCAACGCCAAATTCCCGACTCAATATAGGGATGCAATTTTTCTTTGTGATTGGACATTTGCTACAATCTATTCTCTTCACTTAACCCCTGAAGGTTCTTCCTACAGAGGAGAAACTCGCACCTTTTTGACCAATGTGAATGGTTCCCTTCCCCTTACCGATATCGATGTAGGCCCAGATGGCCACATGTACTTCTGTGTAGGTGGTCGAAAGGGACAATCCTACCTTTACCGCATTCGGTATACCGGTGACAATTCTACCGCCCTCTCAGAGTTGGATACTACAAGCGAGCATGCGAAAGCAAGAAAGACACGCCATTTGCTCGAGTCCTTTCATGGTGGACCCAGCCCCAAGGCGATTGAAACGGCATGGCCTTTTTTAAAAAGCAAAGATTATCACCTCCGCTATGCTGCCCGTATTGCGATTGAATGGCAGGATCCAAAAACCTGGGCAGACAAAGCTTACGATGAAAGTAATGACCTTGCCGCAATGCATGCTCTTTTGGGTCTTGCCCGTTGTGACCACCCAGGAAGTATTCAACCCAGCATCAATCGTCTGCTAGAAGTAGATTTCTCGAAGCTAAATAAAACAGATAAGCTTGCACTGCTTCGAACTTACTCAGTGGTCATGAGTCGAGCGGGGAAACCTAACCAATCTCAAATTTATGCCATTGGTAACCAGCTTGATAAGTACTTCCCTGCTAATGACGACAATTTGAATGAGGAATTATGCCGACTATTGTGTTACCTCCAGCATCCTTCAGTTGTGAGCAAGACTATTGCTTTAATGAAAACAACGAAAGCCGTAGCTCCCGACTTCGATCCCGATGTGATGAAACGAGGAAGTAACTACGGTAAAAAAATCCTCAGCACTATGGACAAAAGCGTGGCTCCTAATATTTTGAACATACACTTTCTTTTCTGCCTCAAAGATGTATCAGCAGGCTGGACCATGGAAGAACGGAAATCTTACCTTGGTGAACTGAAGAAATTACTCACCAAGAAAGGCGGACATTACTTCTCAGGCTATTTACAAAAAATTCGTGAGTCTGCCATCGCTAATGTTCCAGAAAAGGACAGGTTAGCCCTTCAATACTTAACGGGAGAAATTAAAGGTATGGACCTTGCAAAACTTCCCCGAGCAAAAGGCCCTGGAGTCGCATGGACGGTAGACTCTGCTCTCAAAGCGTTAAACGAGGAACCCCTTGCTGGTCGCAGCCATGCAAACGGGAAAAAAATGTTTTCCGCAGGGCTTTGCATTGCCTGCCACCGATTTGGTAACGAAGGAGGCGGAGTGGGTCCCGATCTTACTCACCTAGCCAAACGAAGTGACTACAAATCGATGCTCGAGTCTACCATTCATCCCAACATGGTGGTATCCAATCAATTCGAACAGCATGAACTTACCATGAAGGATGGTTCTCTTGTAATCGGAAAAATTGTTTCCGAAGATAAAGACCACTATTCATTGGTGCAATCTGGTCTCCAGCCCTTAAACCTTACCGAAATTGAGAAATCTAAAGTTGCATCCCAAAAGGGTTCGAAAATTTCGATGATGCCAGGTGGATTGATTAATTCAATGAACGCCAATGAGTTAAAGGATTTGATCGCCTATTTTGTATCTGCGGGTGATCCCAAACATAAGGTCTTCCGATCCACAAAAAAATTAGCAATTGAAATTATTAATGCAGTATATGGACAAGAGGGAAACCCCGAAAAACAAATAGAGGTAAAATCCATTATTCAAAATAAAACTAATCAAATGGAGTATGAGTTCGTTATGAACAACGAAGTTGCCGGGAAAGACCCGGCAAACGGTGTGGTAAAAACCTTGAAGCTTACCTACAAGCTTGATGGAAAGACCCACACTAAAAAGGTTCGGGAAAATCAAACCCTCTCTTTTTTTGAGTAATTACTTACTCCTAAATAACCAACTTTCTAAATACTTTATAAATGAATGTAATTGAAGCGATATCATCCCGTCGATCGGTCAAAAATTTTGATCCAAATCATGAAGTTCCTGAAAATGACTTGAATGAACTCATTCGGCTGACTAAGCTGGCACCCTCTTCCTTCAATATCCAAAACTATCGATTATTGGTTGTACGGGATCAAGAACTTCGAAAACAAATTAGAAGTTTTGCCTGGGACCAACCGCATGTTACCGATGCAAGTGTGTTGTTTATTCTTTGTGCAGACCTTCAGGCTCACGAAGAAGATCCGTCTACCTATTGGTCCCATGCGCCACAAGAAGTTCAGGATATGCTGGGCCCGATGATTCGTAATTTTTATAAAGGCAATGATCAACTTATACGCGACGAAGCGATCCGCTCCTCCGCTCTTGCAGGCATGACACTTATGCTCTCTGCAAAAGGGCTTGGCTATGACAGTTGCCCCATGATTGGCTTCGATGCTGAAAAAGTTTCCGAATTAATTAACCTACCCAAAAATTATATGCTTAGCTTTATGATCCCTGTAGGTAAGCAAACAGAATCAGGCTGGGAGCGCGGTGATCGTTTACCTGATGAAAAAGTTGTGGCTTACGATCGTTTCTAATTTTTTATTTCAGTCTAAAA